>JBCCVV010000012.1:0-50802 GCA_039194925.1 Bacteroidota bacterium | reverse complement strand
TATTTAATTTCATTGCCGCCATTTCATTTGTAGTCTTCATTTTCCTTATTCAAAAAATACGTCGCTTCCAGATCATGATCTTTATGTTTAAACCCTTCTATCGGGCCATTGTATATGCATTTGCCTTTTCTTAAAATTCCGATGTGAGTTGCCACCTTATCAATTTCTGACAATAGGTGACTGGACACTAAAATTGTCTTTCCCTCTTGCTTCAAATCATAAAGAAGGTTTCTTAATTCTACAATGCCTTCCGGATCTAAACCATTCGTTGGTTCATCGAGAATTAGCAATTCTGGATTTCGCAATAGTGCTATGGCAATGCCCAACCGCTGTTTCATACCGGTGGAGTATTGCTTGCTCTTTTTATGTTGAAATGATTCCATTCCTGTTTGTTGGATAACACGTTGAATGTCAAAGTGAGAAGCGCCAATATAAGCTCCGAATACATGGAGATTTTGGAGCCCAGTAAGGTGTCCGTATAATGACGGGGATTCGATTAAAATTCCAATTTTACTCATAAGCTCTTGTCGCTTCTCACGGACTAACAAACCAAAAAGTTGTATTGCACCAATTCGCGGCCTCATTAGGCCAACTATTATTCGTATTAGAGTAGTTTTTCCAACTCCATTATTTCCGAGTAATCCAAAAATGCTGTTTTGAGGCACAGCAAGACTTAATTCGCTAAGAATATCCTGCTGTGCGTTGTACCCAAAACTAATTTTGTTTATATCTATAACATTCATATAATATCAATTGCCAAGTATTAATTTGATTATGTGTTTAATCAAATAGTCACTGTTTCCATATGTAAAATTGATCGCTATGGCCATCTCCTTTTTAGGAAGATAAATGACTTGGGTATTCCATATGCCATCATGAAAATATCCCTCCTCACCATAGATTTTCAAAACCTCAAATCCTAATCGATAATCTTTGATAGGAGAGTGATTGGAAGTGAATTTCGGTTGGGAAAAAAGAAGTGATCGTGTTTCTTCTTTTTGAAAAATATTGCCTTGAAACAAATGGAAATAAAATATCGCTAAATCTTGGGTGGTCGACACTATTCCTCCTCCTCCATAAAGGTCAATGCTGGCATGATAAGGGGTGAAATCTTTCCTTCTGAAATATCTTCCTACCAGTTCATCATCTCTTTGATTTTCAAAGACTTCGTACCAGGTATTTTTAAGACCTAATTTGTCATAATCGATCAATTCACGAATGGCTTGTCCTAAATTTAGGTTGGTTATATTTTCAATTATTTCTCCCAGAAGGATATATCCCGTATCGCTATATTGAAATGCTTCATTCGGCTTGCCATACGGATGGCCCCATTCCATAGCCCCTTGGATTTGATCCGTCCTTGACCAAATCCTTGACGGGTCTTTAGATGCAATTTCCAAATAGGGGCTTCTTCCAAATTTACCATGGCCAAATGCATAATCAAAAATCCCTGACGTATGTTGAAGACAATGCAATAGTGTAATCTTATCGACTTCGTACCCCTCGGCAACAAGGAGCTGAATATGTTCTTTAGAAATATAGGTGGATATAGAATGGTAGATCGATAAATCACCGCGTTCGTGTAAAACAAGTACTGCAGCTGCGACAAAAGTTTTAGTTATACTGGCTATCCTAAACGGTTGGTTTTCTGTAAGCTTTACCCTTCGCTCATCATCTGCATATCCAGAAAAAGAACCTAATTTTTCATCTTTACCGTATATATCTACGGAGACACCTGAAACATCTACCCATTCGGAAGAAATCAATCCATCAATTTTTTCAGCAAGTATCTCATCGGAAATTTCTCGCTTCTCACAGGAAGACAACAGTACTATTAAAATCAAGAAAAAGTTTCTATAAATCATCATATTTACCTATAAAAAATTGATACTTTATGTTATACGGATCTTTCCCGATACAGTTTTCCATCCACAAGGCGAGCCATTTTTTCTATCTCAAGATTGCCCGATAAAAAATCATTCACCAACATTGCCTGATGAAATGGATTTTCTATGATATCTGCATACTTGATATATATGATTTCCACATTTGCATGTTCTGCGGCCCAGTTTTTTGTCTCAGCCAAGGATTTTTTATATTCCTCTAAAAGATGCGTTGGAAATTGCTCCATATCTACATTTTTCCCGTCTCTAACCAACATTTTCTGCTGCGAGCGAACTACTTCAAACATATCACGCTCCATAAAAATGATTTGATAGTTGTAATTTAAAGGAAGGTGTTTGAGAAGTTGGGCAATTACCTTAACAGCTTTCCCATCTGCAAGGCTTATTAAGTCATTGTTTTTCCACAGGTTTTTAATGCCCTCATGTTCAAAGTAACCATTTGGATTACTTTCATCTGCCAAACGGGTATTATCTGACAAAACCTCCATCCCGCCCGCCTTTAACATCTGCATCATTAATGAAGTACCACTCCTCGGCAGTCCCGAAACGATGGTAACTGTGCCGTCAATATTATTTTCAAAATTCAATTTGTATTTAATCGCTTTACCCGGTTGATGCAGCATCGTTTCGTAAATAGAAATGATTCTTTGACGAGCTCTATTCATGGTTGGCACAAGTTTCAAACAATTTTCATACGCCTGAATTGCTTTTTCATAATGTCCTAAGGCAAGAAGACATTCTCCGATATAAAAATGAGCTGCAGGATAGAAATATAAAAGACCAACCGCATCCAGAAAAGCTTCAAGCGCTTCCTCAAAGTTCATTTTGCGATGAAGAATCAATCCCAATGTATAGTACGAAGTAGCATTTTCTTCATCGTTTTGAAGTTCTTTCAGAATGGCTCTTTCAGCATCATCTAATTTGTTCAATCTAAGGTATGCGTTGGCTATTCGCAGATATAACATCGGTCTATTTCCGGCTTCAGATTCTACTTTTTTAAATAATTTAAGTGCTTTCCTGTATCGCTCTTCGGCCAAAAGCAAGGTGCCTTCCAATAGATCTATCTGGGGGTTCTCACGATCAAAAATTTCCCTCACATTTTGAACCAAAGCCCTCGCTTTTTTGAGTTTTCCCACATTTAAGTATGCATGGATAAGCCTTAGAGCAAATCGTAAAATCTGTGGATCATCCGCATGTAATTTCTCCAGAATTTCAATTCCAGAGTGCCATTCGTTTCCATCTATATATGCAAGTGCCAGATTGAACTTATTTTCTTTTATTGCAGCGTTTACGGTTTCCTTTTCTTGAAGTGAATTGTCGGATATATATCCTAATTCTATCAACCAGTTTAATTCTTCACCAACATTAGAGTCATTAAACTCCGTATTCGATGCATGAGAACCGTCTCCATTCGTACCATCAGGTCTTACAGGAGGGGTTAGATTTTCCCAACTTCTTATGGTTTTAATCTCCGGTTGAACGTTGAAAACATCCAGCAAAACCTTTCCATCCATATCCTCTGCTATGGGTAAACCATACAATGAAAGTAATGTAGGTGTAACATCCAAAATACTTGCACCGGTAATCAAAGTATCCTTCCTAATGTCAGGACCACTCATGGCAATTATCCCGTAAGGACTGTGTTCGACAGCTGGTCCAGCAGGCTCTCTCGGGATTTTTGTGGGTCTGTTGTTATGAGGATAAAAGCCGTGATCGCTTACAAGCATTACCGTTGTTTCATCATCGACCATATCCAACATGCTACCAAGCATCATATCATGAAATCTACAAGCAGAAGAAACTACCTGATTGTACAATTCATAATCAGATTTAAGAATATGCTTGCGATACGGAGGGTTGTATTTCATGAAACCATGACAGAAGTGGTCCAGTGCGTCATAATAAACCGCCATGAATTCCCATTCTTCATTTTCCATGATATAGGTCGCCGCAGAATGAATGGTAGAACATTCAGCAAGATTAGTGGCAATATTTTTTAAACGGGGATCATTTTTTTGATCAATCTCCTCCAGATTTTTCACAAAAGGATGAAGATGATTCCCTGTAAGTTCTTGAGGTAAGACCCTTAATTTTGCAAATAATTCAGTTTTTGAACTGGGATGCACTGTTCCTTTCAACAAAGGAGAGTCATCGCCTTTCAATTCAAAACTTTTATACAAGTTCGACACCATAATCCCGTTAATGGGTTCTGCCGGATGAGAAGGCCACCAACCCACGGCATGCGTTTTCTTTTTATTCTGAGTTAGAATGTTCCATAGCGTTTTACACGTGCGACTTGTACTGAGAATGGGTCGAATACCGTTTTGATCGGAGTTAGGCTCTGTAAATCCATGAATTCCGTGTTTATAAGGTCGTTTACCCGTGATTATAGAAGTCCAAAGCATGGGAGACAATGGAGGATTTATAGTGGCTAACCTGCCCATACATCCATTATCTATTAATCTACTTAAGCTAGGCATTAAACCTTTATCAATAAGCGGCATCAGATATTTCCAATCTGCTCCATCCCATCCAATTAATAAAACCTTTCTTTTCTTCATCCTTCTTTCGCGCTATTAATATGTTTTTGACTCTGCCTTATCTTTTCTCGCCAAATCATAATCCCTTTATACCCAAGCGCTAGCAATCCCAAGCTACCCCCTACAGGAATATCAAATGGTTGACCGTCATCTGTTTGTAATGCGGCATCCACATCAATTGGAAAGTCTTTTTTACTGGTATTACTATTATTCATTGCATTATTAAGAATTAGAAGGCTCTGCATTGTTAGAGCAGTCCAAATTTTCTTTTTATTTCTGTTATCTGATTAGCATCTGCTTTTTTGAAACCAAAACCCAATTGGGTATTAAAAAACTGATACCCGTACTTCAAACCATAAAATCTGTCGATTAGCATCTTGAGGGATTCAACACTGAGGTTTCCATTGTGCGCCGCTTCTTTTACGATTGGCAAATATTTTTCCATCATCTCCAAAGAAGAATGTTGAATTACGGCCCACATGACTCCGGAAAACTTTTCTCCCACCATTGAATTGCCGATATAGGTTTTGTGAATGGCAAATATGGAATCAATAAGTACCTGATTACTTCTGTCGAGTTCTCTTTGTTTGGCGCGCCATCCTTCACATTTATCCAGTCGATAATATTTATCCTGTTCGTTGATGTGATTCATCATGGTTACCAACTCCAGGTCAAAACCATTCTTATTGCTGTAATCAACTATATTCAGTGGAGCTTTTTTTGATTTTTCATCACGACACTGCTCTAGTTTTTCATTGTATTGTTTAAGCAGATGGGCATACTCAGTTGTTTTGAATTTCTTCCTAATTTTTTTTTCCAATTGTATGACATACATACAGCTGCCTTCGGATTTGATGAATTTGTCAAACGCTAAAGCCACATGCTCAATCGGTGCATTCAAACTTTTAAACACATTTACCAGATTGTAATAATCACCCCGACAAAAGTTCTTAACATCGTTTTGGACGGCATTCTTGACTTCTCTCAATACCATAGTTGCGTATTCGAAATCATCATCTGACACAGTTGAACACTGAACCGGTTCGAATTTCAAAACCTGATGTTCGAAGTTATCCTCATTTAGATGTTCAATATGTTGAGCAGAAACGTTGATAAGGATCATTATGGTAATAGAGTAGAGCATAAAAATCCTCTTCGCGAGCATTCTTTTTTTGTACTTACTTAGCCGACTGATCATATTTATTTATAAATTATAGTCAATTAATGAATTGAGATTAAAGCAAGCGTTAATCCGCGGTTTTTCATTACCCCTTCTGGGCACTCTTTTTTAATATCAACCTTAATATGTTTACTAAATGGAAATCATTGTACATCTCGATCAACAATCACAATAGCCATGCTCACTATCATCAATTGTAAAATCAACGCATGTTTCGAAAACAGAGTGATGTCAAATTATTTCACTTTGAATTTTCAATTACCCTGTAAAAATTCACAGGTAATCGATAAAACTTCTGATTTCAAGTCAATACAGTACTAGTTTATGAAAACTTATATACCCGTCCTGCTCCAATTTGATGAAAACCATTCCTCTAATTGCTTCATCAAAATTTAATCTAATTCGATTTGTACCTTCTGTCACCAAATGATTTTGTATCCCCAGGCTACTCCCTGAATTATCTAACAGTTGTATATTCAATGCCCCATCATTTTTTGCATGATAATTTAGAAACACGCGATCATATGATGTTGGATTCGGGAAAAAATAATTTTGATTCTCTTTATCAACAGTATTTAATTTGATGACCTCGCTATAATCAAAATTCCCATCAAAATCTAATTGTTTCAGACGGTAATAAATGAAGTTATTTGTCAAAAATTGATTGTCTTCGAACGAATACTCGTGACGATCATGAGATGTCCCTTTACCATTTATGAATTCAATGGACTCCCAATTGCGGCCATCTATACTTCTGTGAATTTCAAATCCTTCATTGTTTGTCTCGGAAGCTGTTGCCCAATTAAGAACAACTCTATCTGAGTTGATACGACCTTCAAAAAAAATGAGATCGATGGGTAATGATTCGGCAATCATACAACCAACTGGTGAAGTTACACCAGCACTTGTAGGATCACAATCAGTCATTCCGGTAAATAAAACTGCTCCAATAGAACTACAGCTAAGTCCATTGTTCCAGGTTAACCATTCAGGAAAAAATTCATTTCGATAGACAAAATTACTTGAGCCATCCGATCTTTGATAAACGAAACAACCTGATGAACAGACGGTCCCTTCATTCACGTACAGCCCATTCAGATCATCTTCATTACAACTTGTAATGAGTACAGATTCAGGTTGTTGAGAAAAACCTAATGTTGTAAAAAGGAAAAATAGTAAAAGAAAGAAATTTTTTTGCATAACTTATTAATATCCACATGAAAGAAAACTTTTGGGGTAAGCTGATTGCATTAAAAATATTTGGCAATGTAGAAAAAAATATCCACTTAAAATAAAACTTTTTGGGTCAACCGATTAGATCAATATTAATTTTTGGTAATGTGAAAAATCACCTTGTTCAAGTTTTATGAAAACGACTTCCGAATTTGGGTTTTTTAAGGTCAGTTTAATATTGTTAGGTCCTTTTTGAACAGCATACACAGTTTCTTCAATCAATACGCCGTAAGAATTGAAGATTTGCAATTTCAGATCTTCTTGAGTCTCCGATTTGTATTCCAAAAAGAGACTTCCATTGGTAATTGGATTGGGGAATAGAGAGATTTCAGGAGCTTTAAAATCCAACTGAATTGAAATGATATCGCTCAGACTATACCTTCCGTCAAAATCAATCTGTTTCAGCCGGTAGTAGTACATTTGTCCTTCCCTCAAATTCTTGTCATCAAATAAATACCGGATTGGCGTATTAGAATTACCATTTCCCTCTACAAAGGATATTGTATTAAAGTTAATCCCATTTTTACTTCTTTGGATTTCAAAGCCGGCATTATTCAATTCGGACTCTGTTTGCCATCTTAGAGTTATTTGTGTTTCACCTTTAACCGCTGAAAAATCAGTCAACTCAACCGGTAATGTAGATCCCGGAGAAATTGGTGTGTTTGGCGTGTTATCGTAGGCCCAATCAACGATAGTCCAGTCAAATTCGGTATTGAATCGTATTCTAATCCATCCAAATAAATTTCCACTTAATCTAAATCCTACAAAGCCTTCTTCATTATCCGCCATGCCATTCCACTGATGATTTGGATACGCAATTTGGCCGGCAAATGAATTACCAAATCCGCCAACTGTACCAGGAGGAACTTGATTGGTGTTCCCCACAAATAAATTGGATGAATTTCTATGAGGATATCCGAATCCGGCATTGTTGATGCCTTGAAATGCGGTAGCCGCGCCTTTAGGGTCGAATTGAAAGAATGAATCTGCCCCAAAAGCTTGTTTTCTAAATGCAAAATCATCACCACCTCCGTTGACGTCAATACCTACGGAACCACCACCACCTGGAACCGGAATATTTTGAATGCCCGAATAAACGATCGCGGCTTGTGTGAATGGAAGTACCGCAAAAACAGCCAGTGTGGATGAGGTCATTCTCTTGCTAATTTTTCTACTTAATCCATTGGAATTACTACTGTATCGCTCTAACTTACCTTTTAATTGGTTGGTTTTAATTAAATCATGGCCCATTTTATTATCCTCGCATTTTGGTCCGAACTCATTTCAAATACTTCGCCGGCAAAGTCGCTACGCAACCACCATAAATGAAAAACGGTGGTATACCCATAGTTGCGTGCAGACCATTGTCGTCAGTGAAACTTGACACTTCAGAATTCTATTAAAAAATAAAAAGCAAACGGCGTTTTAGAACAAGTACATATGAACTTTATTTTAAAACACCTTATTTGCTCTTATTACTGAGAGGCAAGGTCAAAAAAATGGGATAATGTCAATGGTACAAATGTTCTTTTGAATCGTAATAATGTGCTTTTAGCTGAAAACCAGGCTTTTAAAGGCTAATTGGTAAGCTTCTCTTTTCGATACTTACTGGGCGTCACACCATATAGTTTTAGGAATGCCTTGGTAAAATAATTGGCATCCATACCCACCGATTCCGCCACTTCGAAAATCGATAAGTCTGAATCCAGGAGTAATTGTTCTGCTTTTCTCAACCTAAATTTCTTAACATATTTTGTAATGGATTCCCCGGTAAGTGCGACTATCTTTTTGTGTAAAGGTGTTCGACTCATTCCCATGGCTCTACAGATTTTATCAACATTCATTTCTACGTTATCAATGTTCTCTTCTATGAAATTTGACAACTTTGTTATAAACTCATCCTCTTTTTTGAAACTTTCGTTTTCAAGTTTAGCTAATTCAACAATTGAAGGTTGTTGACTGTATCGTTTCTGTAGAACCAATCGCAAGTTGTATAACTTTTGCAAACGTATGAATAATTCCGTTTTATCGAATGGTTTGGTTATGAAGGCATCGGCGCCATAGGATAATCCATCAAGCCGATCTTTTTTATTGGATTTGGCGGTTAGCAATATTATAGGAATATGGCTGGTTCTTATGTCCTCCTTTATGGATCTGCATAAATTGAATCCACTTGTTTTTGGCATCAAAACATCACTTACTATAATATCAGGAATCAATTCAAATGCCATTTCTACGCCTTCCTTACCATTTTCAGCTACGTGCACGTTATATTCTCCGATCAACAATGAATGCAAATAGTTTCGCATATCTGTATCGTCTTCAACAATCAAAAGAGTAGGATTATTTTTACTTTGTTCGTTTTCGAAACTCTTGCCATCATAAACATCTTCATAAGCCAACATATCAAAAGGAAGTTCTACCTGCCCGTTAACTTTCTTTTCTTCCAATGACTTTTCTATGGGTAAATAAACCTTAAACGTACTCCCATACCCCTCTGTACTGACCACTTCGATCTTTCCCCCGAAATGCTCAACAAGCTGCTTTGTAAGAGCTAGACCTATACCTGTTCCGGAATCAAGCGCTGACTCAAATGGTGATTCAACACTGTAAAACCGATCAAAAATATTTGATATCTCGTCCTCCGGAATACCCACACCAGAATCCTGAACTGAAACCACGAACCAGGAGTTTTTATCCTTGTCAAAATTGAATAATCCTTTTGAAGATTTTTTATGCAGATAAGTTGTAACAGTAATTGTTCCACCGTACGGTGTAAATTTTAAGGCATTCGAAAGCAAATTATATAAAATGGTCTGTAACTTACCAGGATCAAATTTCATCTGTAAAGCGTCAATATCAGACTGAACATTTAATGAGATTTCTTTCGTTTTTGAAAATTCCCGAAAAGAACTTACAGTTTGATGAATGAAAAACACAATGTTATCATTAGCATAACTATCCCGCTCTTGACCATCATTGGATTTAGAAAGTTCAAGCATTTGGTTTAGGAGGTACAAAAGCCTCGAACCATGTTTTTTTATCATCTGAATTGATATATTACCTTTAAGGTTGTCATCCTCTCGAAGATTCTCTGCTGATCCAAGAATCAAGGTTAATGGGGTTTTAAATTCATGTGTGATATTTGAATAAAAAATATTCTTACGTCGTTCGCTTTCTTCCAGCTCAAGCATTTTTTGATTCGCTAACTTTCGTTTGAATTGAAGATGAAAGAAGAGATACAAAAGACTCAATACCAGAGCGATGTAGATAACATACGCAATGTTGGATAAATACCATGGAGGAAAAATCCTGATCGGTACTTGTAATTCGGGAGATTCGTCACCCAACTCATTCACCGATCGTACACTAAATTCATAGAATCCCGGCGAAAGGGTGTTGTATGTAATGGAAGAATTCGTAGATTCTCTCAGTTTGTCTTCGGCTCCAAGCAGTTGAAACCTATATAAGGTTTTGTCCAAATTCTCAAAAAGCATTGTAGAAAATTCAAACGTCAGGTTATTCGCAGTTGAATTCAAATGATACGTTGACTGTATTCTTTGTGGCTCATTGTTGACCTCAAAATTTGTAAGCTTAGGTATCCTTGGAATTTGCTTTTCCTCTGAAAATTGATCACTTAGGACAGATAGACCATTTGCCGATAAAGCGTAAAGCTTACCTTCATTTACATAGATTTGTTTCACTTCTCGTGCTGGTAAGCCATCACTAGTTAGAAATCTTTTGAAATCGTAGGCAAATGGAGCTTCCGACATTGGGGTAATTTTAGCAATTCCAAAATTGGAAGCACACCAAATATTCCCATGATTGTCTTCAATTAATTGAGAAATAACTTCCTCAGGGTTTCTCAATTCAAAAATCGTATCAATTGATTCATTCTGAAGACGAAACAACCCATTCCCTTCACTAGCAATCCATATTTGTCCTTCGCTTGAAATTTCAACATCGCTAATAGAAAAATTAAAAGGTTCTACTTTTGTTAAATTTGACTTGGCATGGCTGGAATGCAAAGAAAACAATCCATCTTTTTTTCCTATCCAATACGTACCATTAAAATAATCTGAAGAATATGAACGAGAATTTGAAATTTCCTGGATTTCAAATCCGGAGTCATTTTTAGTAATCGAAAAATCTCCTGCAGAACTGGATACCAAGAACTGGTTGACCCCAATGAAGTTTAGAGATTTTGGGCTTCCAATTTCTACTCCACATATCTTTTGGAGATTCTTCTCATTTATCAACTTTAATTCATCTCCATCCGAGAGATTAATACTTTGTTGAGAATATTCAAATGTTAATTGTCCTTTCTCAATTTGCTCCTTTGGTAGCGAAAGTAAAAATCCGGATTCACCTTGAACAATTAAATTTCCCTTATCATCCAACGCAATGGATCGAATTGCTCTACCACTTTTTTGAGAAAAATCTGACGTGAAATTTAATTCAAACTTGGTAACGTTAAAGTCATCATCTGCTTTTGCCAAGTTACCGTCACTTAAGCCAAACCATAAATTGTTTTCGTTATCGAGTGCAAAGCTTGTTATTAGAGAGTTTTCTCCAATTGCGTTTGAAAATGTCCTTGAATTTAAACCGTTTCGACTCAACAATCGGAGGCCGGAAGAGGGAGTGCTGAGCCACAAATTTCCTCTTTTATCTTTAAAAACAGAGTTTAACCTTTTGTGATTTAAGAAATCAAGATCAAGTACTGTTGTCAACAACGTGTCTAAAATCAAACACCTGTATTTATCATATAAAACGCAATGATCAGCATACTTTTGATAATGCTCTAATTCGATAACTTCACCAAATCTTTCTTTATATGAAATTCGTACGAACGAAGAATAATCATACACGAGCAACTCGCTGTTAGAAAAAAATATGATTTTGGAATCTGCTATTACAAATGGTTCAAATTTTGAATAATACTGATCTGAGCTGGAAATATACCTTTGAACGATCTCAATATCATCACCAAGACTTTTGATGATATAAACTGATTTAGAGTTTTGTGCAGAAAACCATTTTTCGCCCGATAAAGACTCACGAATAAAACTGAAATTAAAATATTTCTCTACATTAGGTAATTTGGGAAAGTCAATGCGTTTGAGTTGAATAGAATCTTCAGTAATTATTTCATACAAAGCATTTATACCCCGCATACGGACATAGGGATTGCCATTATCATTGATGAAATATTGATCCACCATCTTTGAGTCAATTGAATCTGGCAAAGGCACCGTATACACTTGATCATTATCATAATAGAGCAGGTTGTTAAATGTTGCACACCAAATTTTTCCATCTCTATCTTCTGCCAGTTGCCAAACCTCATTGGATCCATTTTCCTCTAATAGATTAAAAACTTTAAACCTGTACCCATCGAAACGAACCAAGCCTTTATCTGTTCCTATCCATAGATAGCCTAAACGATCTTCTGTTACAGTATAAATATTCGAACTGGGTAAACCATCTGCAACGGAATACTCTTGCATATAGGGACTTTGAGCTTCAAGTTCAGCTATTGAAAATGAACCTGCCAAAATAAAGCTCAGCAGCCCAATATGAAAAGATTGAAACAAAGGGTTTTTTGGAAGTGCTAATGACTTTAAATATTTATACATCAAGAATTAATAGAAGTGTAGAAATGATATTTGTATATTTGTAATACATCTGTGGGGTAAAAATACTATTAAATTACTTCTCACTAAGAAGTAAGCAATATGTTTGTCAAGACTCTTATAGATTTATCTTTCTGGTATGCAATTTTAAGTCAAAGAAAAGAGGAAAAACAATTCTTTGGGTAAACGCATCGAGGCATTATAATCGAAACAAAACAGAGCGTTCAAATTTGGAGCGTCAGCAAAGTACTGCGTTGAACTTACCTATGTTGGAAGCCAACTTGATTGAAAATGGGATGATGTTAATTATGGCATTTGTAATGTTATTGGGTTTAATTTATTAATATCACAATCAAAAAATAAAATAAGTTTGAAGTGGAATTGCAAAACGGTGATTTTGTTTTTATGGGTTTCGATTTTCGCGATTGAATCCAATGCACAATTTTCGGTTACATATCAAACAAGAGAGGGAGTAGAAACGGGATATCTCAATGTTTTGGTTGAAGGAGACAATGGATATTTCGTATTGAAGAGGACTAGTCAATCTATTGCGGGAGATGGCAGTCAGGATTTACTAGTTACAAAATTCGATCTCTGTCATGAGGAGCTTTGGACAAAGGCATATCACAATGGCAGTAACTTTAGTTTGAGAGATGCTGTTTACGATAATGGGAGAATCGTGATCTTAATGGATTCAGAGATTTTTGCTATCGATGATGACGGAGAAATCCTATTATCGAAAGCTATTAGAGGAGAACAGAAAATTACTTTACAAAAGGTAGTAAGCAGTGGAAACAGTCTGGATTTAATCGGTGCCACTGATTTACTACGGCAAAACCTGACCATTAAAATTTCGTATGAAGGTGAATTATTGGAAGCGGTCCAGGTCAAAGTGCTGAATCAAGAAGCCATCGAAGGTAAAGGTCCTGTCATTGGAGGAAGCTATACAGATGGAAGTATCATTCAAAGACGAGGGAACGCTTTGATCAAACTGGATGAAAACTATACGTTGGAATGGGTGAAGCAGTTTGATTTGGATTTTTTTGGTATAACGGAGGCCAAACCATTAATTTATGAAGATGATGTAGTCTATTGTTTGAGAAAAAATGATCTTATATTCTTACTTAGGCTAGATTCTTCTGGAGAGGTCATTTGGCAGTCCGAGGGGTTTGAAGCCTTGTATGTATCGCATAGTATCTATTCCTCAAATGGGATGATTTATGTTAATACAACACCAGATGAAAGCACGAATTTTGGACTGGTTAAAATTAATGGTGAAACGGGAGAGATAATCTCATTCAATACAGTAGTTCAACCTCATCTACGTAGTCTATCTTTTCCCCAATTTCTAGTGTTAAGGGAGAGCGATGAGATGGTGGTGACTGCTTCTCATTTAGTTAATTTTTCTGTCCAGGAGTGGGAGGATTTGCTTTTTATTGAACCGCTAGAGTCTCCTTGTAATTCTATTGAAGCATCTGAAACCTATCCATTGGCGGAAGTAAGTTGGGTTGATGTATCCCAACATATGGAGTCTCGTACACCGGAAATTCAGATTAAGGATATTAACATCCGTGAGACAACCCTTGATAAGACCTACAACGAAATTTGTGTTAGTCATGAGGACAAAGTTATAGACACAACCTATCACTGTGATGAACCTTTTATATTTGAAGGGGAATCCGATGCCGCATATACCTGGTCGGATGGTAGTATCTCACAACGTCGAGTGTTTTCAGAAGCTACTTCAATTTCTGTTGAAATCATGGGTTGCAAGATTAGAGAAACCATTGCGATGACCATTAATGAGCAGGAATGTCCTTGCAAGATTTATGCACCCAACGTATTCAACCCATTATCAGTACATAACGAAAACCAATCTTTTGGCATTCATAGTAATTGTAATTTTGATGTGTATAAATTAAATATCTACGATAGATGGGGCAATCATGTCTTTCATTCTGACAATACTGAAATTCGATGGACAGGTACGACTCAAGGAACGGATTTGGCAGCTGGAGTATACGCTTATGTATTGATGTATGCGCTACCAGGTAAGGATAAGATAGAGACTAAGTTTGGATCCCTGACCTTGATTCGATAGTAATTGGCATTACAATTATCCTATTTTCTTTACCTTTTTCTTTGCTAAAATTCTTTCATATACAGTTTTCATTTTTGCAATAGGTGATCATAGCAACTTTATGTTCTGTCCACATTTTTTTGAACCACGTTAGATCATAGGACTCAGGTTCAAAGACCGTCATGAACAACAGGGCTTGCTCTTTGTGCTAGCCTTTACCTAAATAGTAGATACAGGTATTTATACCTATTGACTTACACAAAATGATTCGTTACTTTACGAAATAGATTTATTGTAAGAAATAGTAATTGATTCGATAATTAATTAAGAAAATAGATCATTTATTGTCAATAACATAATGGCAATGAGATCGTAATGAATTTTCGTTTTGACTCCAAATAGTCATACAATATAGTTAATCAAAATTAATGTAACCATCAACAAAACCAAACCTATGTTTCAATCCAAATTAATCTCGAATATTTTATTCCTCGCTTTTAGCTCTGCTATTTTCATGTATATAGGGTGTAAGAATATAGACAGTGATCATTCCAATGATAACCCTAAGGAAGCGCTACAGCAACACGTTGATGAATATTCCGTTTTGTCACATGAAGACCATCAGAAAGTGCACTCAATGTTTCAGCCTAGATTAACGTATGCTATGGACATGCGAGATGAACAACAATATCGGTATGTACTGAACTCTTTTGTAAAGGCCGGCACTATTCCCAAAACAAGCCCACAATTTTTTAAAAGGCTCAAAGAACTTCATGAAAATACAGAAGGAGAAGCCGGGCCTCCCACTCCAATTAAATTAGGTTCAATACGAAGCAAAGGAACACCGGTTTCTGACCAACCAGGAGTTTTTCTAGCGGATGTCGCGGCAGAATCCACAGTTGGAGATATTAATGTAATACAGACATTATATAATGATGATGCTGGCAACTATACCGGTCGATTCTTAACCTCTGTTAACGGTGGAGTAAGCAGCACAAATGTACTTATGAACTTTCGTACAATAGGCCAACCATCATTTTTTGATGGTGCCTGGAATCCCGCAGGTGCACAAACAGAATATTACACTGAAACGGGTTCAGGTACAGTTCCTGCAGGACAAAGTGGCCCCGTTATTGCAACTGCAATAATATTTCCATCATCATATGACAACCCTGTAATAATGGTCGTGGAAGAAGACAAACAGGCTATTGATCAGTGTGTCACGGCACCAAATTACCAGACTAATCAAGGAGCCTCTAAATCTTGCCCTCCAAGTGGTTCTACTTGTATTAATAAGGGATCAATTAGCAAACAAATTGTTTCTTGTTATGGACGTAACACAGGGAATTGTAACTACGGATGGGGAGGAACAAAATATCCCCCATACCTTACATTGGAAATCGCTGGGAGTATCACTTTTGATCACCCCATAAAAAATGTGGGTGGAGCAGCGCAAGGACTTATGCGACTCTATCTTGAAGTTATGAATGGTGGCTGTCCGTTAGCATATGCTGGAATTAAAGGTACTGTTCCTCTTCCTGCTAATTTTAAAATCAATGATGATAATTCAAAGATACTGGATTATTGTTTTACCAGTGCAGAGTTTCCAAATGATGGTTGCCTTACAACTTGGAGAGGAGATGTAAACCTTAACCTAGAGGTGTGGGTTGAATTAATTGTTGACGGAACAGGAAGTAATATTGGGTCTGCAACAGTATCAAGCTCTGCTTGTGCTGGGATAGGAGAACCCTGGTGTGCGGCAATGCCAACCATTCAGGTGGTTCAGGGGTGCCTGGCAAATGGAACACAAATCACTATGGCTGATGGATCCAAAAGAAATATAGAAAATTTTAATGGAATGGGAAGCGAAGAAGTATTGGCTGGCGATGGATCTAGCCATACAGTATCAGCAAACACTGTGGGAGTTGAGTTTATCCCCATGTACGAAATAAATACGGACAATGGAAAGAGTGTACTAATGTCGTCCAAACACGCTGTTCCAACTGCGCGGGGAGTTGTCCTGGCTAAACATCTTAAAGTAGGAGATGAGCTTACTACTATGGCGAATGGAGAACCAGTTGCAGCAAAAATTTCATCCATTGATCGAGTTGAATATACCGACGAAGTGCATAATCTGATTACAGGAACAGTAGCAGAGGGAGAAGCGGGTACTACTACCATGTACGCTAATGACGTACTTGTAGGCGATCTTCGAATGCAGGTCTATCATTCTGAACGGAAAAGAGAAATTCACACCTTGGAAGAATTACTTCAGGATGTTGATGAAGCTTGGCATGAGGATGTTACAAATGCCTACAATTCCAAAAAATAGGTTTATGTACTAACACTCCTTTTATTAAACTGGGTCCATTTTACTCTCATACCAATCCTCAAAAGAGTTTATGAGTCAACCAATATTAACTTCAACTATTTACGATGGGGCGTTTGTACGAGCATTTTGGAAGTATCCTGGGTTACCACCTTCAAGTTTTACGCTTCAAACTGCTCCAACCACTGGTTCTAATCCGCCGTATACAAAAAAAAATATTGGAAATAATTTTGGCACGGTCCCCATTACGGCTCCGCTAAGTGGTCCGTATCAGGTTCGGGTAGCTGCTATTGTAGATTCGTCTCCGGTATGGAGTCAGGGAATGCTTCTTTTGACAACACTTCCAGAATTGGTTATTGCCAGATATGACGGAAAATCAGTTGCAGTAAGTTGGAAGCCTATACCGGATGCACAACCTGCAATAAGTAGCTGGACCGTCAAAGTATATATTCCAACAGGTGGTGGTGAGACCTATTCAATAAAGGTAGATGACCCTGAGGCTACTTCCGCAATTTTGCCAATAGCAAAGCCATTAAAATCGCTAAGCGCATCAGAGAACTATGCCGTTCAGGTATGTGCAAACACTAGCTATGGTGCCAGTACTTGTTTGGCACCAGTTACGCTGAACACTGCTTTGCCTCTGCTTTCAACGGCCATTTATAATGGCACTGGCATACAAGTTTTTTGGACAGATCAAGGAACACAACAAGAACCCATTATTGGGTTCCAGGTAGCCGTACTGGATAGCAATGGAAATACTGTTTTGGATTTTCAAAAAAAAGATAGTCCCCCCATTTCCTATACATTGGAAGTTCCCGTCCCATTGCCTCCCAATGAAACATTTTATGTTCAAGTATCCAATTATACAGCAACCAATATTTATACGTCAACAGAGCCAACACAATTTGAAACAGCATTACCCGTAGTTACTAAAGCTTTGTTGGAAATGTTAAGCAACAAATTAACATTACAAGTGGATCTGGATGCAATTGCCTTTCCCACTATTGCTATTGGTACTTATAGTTTAATTGTGTCTTCACCCTCAGTTGGCCAACCCTATACGACGAGCTTAAAAGGAACTCATCCTACATCTGGAAATGTAGACCTTAGTAAAAATTGGGATCCAAAGAATATGTATACGCTACAAGTAGTAGCAACTAGTGTCGATGGAATAATTCAAGCAAGATCTGCACCACTTACCCTTTTGACAGCTGTGCCAACCATAAGTTCCGGACAATACGATGGTAAATCAATTACTGCAAATTGGAGTGGACCAAGCACCTCATCTCTTCCCGCTACTGCTTATCAGATGTCCGTCCTTGATAGTACTAAAAAAGCAATTTATAGCACAATAATAAATGATCCAAATTCAAGTAAAGGAAAAATAGACATACCCTCTCCTCTATTGGAAACTGCAAATTACTTCTTGAAAGTTATGGCTCTATCCGATACTGAAGCACAGGCGGCAACCGCAGAAATAAGCGTGTTGGGTGCTTTACCAAAAATAAGCGATTACAAAATCACAACCAGCAGTATAGATATTTTCTGGGACAAAATACCCGATTCTTTCGTTCCAATAAAATTTTTGACTTTAGCCTTAGTTAACAAGGAAGGTGAGATAATTTTCAGCAAGTCAAAAGTCGATCCAAATCTATCAAAGGATACCCTTGTATTCCCAAGTCTTCCTGATATATCCATAGACCTGTATGCTGCAATCATAGCTGACAATTCGAAAAACTCAACCAGTATTAGTGAGTTGGTAAAAGTAAATATTATTGATTGGGCTCCAGAAATCACTCAAATCGCATTCAGTAATAATGTTGCGATTATTGAGGTAAATATTAATCCAAGTAGCAAAGAAAGCATAACCGGTTTTGAAGTCGATTTATATGCAAATGGAAAATTTTCAGACACAACTCCAATAAACAAATTCGGCACACCGCTGATGCTCCCGTTAAATCCTAAAAGCGGAGTAAATTACGCAGCCAAAGTTAAAGCAATCAGCGATGGACATAGTATTAGTTTAGAAAGTGATGAAAATATCATATTGACCAGTACAGGTGCGATCAAAACTGCAAATTATGACGGAAAGGTATTAACGGCCACTTGGGAACAATTATCGAGCCCCGGGATAAACGGCTACCTCATATCAGTGCTGAATGGAAAAGAAACAGTAGCCTCCGTATATTCATCAAACAGTCAGGCGGCTATCGAGGTTCCTCTTGATTTAGAAAGTCCTTATAGTGTTGTTCTGCAAGCGATTGGAAATAATGCTATTTCTCAAATGAGCACTCCTCTGGCTATAGTTACAAATCCTACTGAAATTCTATCATCAAGCTATAACAGGTCTACCAAGAAACTTGAGGTAACATTTAAAGCAGTTGCTCAAGCTACACTTTATAATGCACAATTATACCAAGGACAAAAACTTGTTAATGTCACACCAACCTATAGTGGCCAGAAAGCAACATTTGATATTACTCTTGATCCCCAATCAAGTTATCAGGCAGTGGTTACAACCGCCAATGGTCCAGCTACCGGCCCCGAGTCTCAAAGAGCAAATATTATTTGCAGTGCACCATTGATAACCTTGGTTTCTAATACAAACGGTACTATCAAAATGGATTGGACTTCTATATTAGACGAAAACATTAGTGGGTATTTAGTCACCTTGTTTAATAAATCAGGTGCAATTGCTACATCCAAAGCAAATTATACCGGAACTAATTCAATTACAATTGGAAAAGCACTTACGGGGGATGCTCCTTTTTCGGCACAAGTGCAAGCTATAAGTGATACAAGCGTAGGACCACTGAGCATTCCTGCAACCATAATAGGAGATGGGCTAAAGATCAATGCTTTGTCCTATGATGGCAAATCCGTAACAGGCCACTGGACCAATTCTACAGAGGCCGGTGTTACAGGCTACCTCATGACTGTACGCGATGGAAACTCCATAATAGCTCAGGTAGCAAGTGCAGGTTCATCTGCCACTGTAGAAGCTCTTTTGGATCCGGGTAAATCGTATACATTAGAAGTGCAACCTACCGGGGTGAATAGTTTGGGTCCTGTGATAGGAGGACCAAATATTTTCACTACACCAACGCAAATAAAAAGTATAGTCTATGATAATATTGCGAATACCTTAACGGTAGGATGGAATCCTGTAACTGGAGCAACTACCTATGTGGCTAAACTTTATCAAGATGATATTGAAGTTGACATAACGCCAACCTACCATGACAATGGAGCTGTATTTGCAGGTGCTTTGGATGAATGGGCAACGTATCAAGTAATTGTAACTCCGGTAGCGGAGATAGCAACGGGACCGCCTTCGTTACCTGCCAATGCAATTGTTGCAGCCCCGAAAATCAACGCTGTTCAAAACATTAACAATCAAGTTACAATTGATTGGACGCCTTTAATTGAAGAATCTATAAGCGGCTATCTTGTAACTATATTTAATAAATCTGGTGCTATTGCCACAACCGAGACCAACTATACAGAAACGACTTCCATTGTATTGAATAATCCACTTGCCGGAGATGCACCATATACCGCCCAGGTACAAGCAGTAAGTGACAAAGGGACAGGACCCTTTAGTAAGGCAGCAACCATAATAGGAGGTGGGCTAAAGATCAATACCTTGTCCTATGATGGTAAATCCGTAATAGGCCACTGGACCAATTCTACAGAGGCCGGTGTTACAGGCTACCTCATGACTGTACGCGATGGAAACTCCATAATAGTTCAGGTAGCAAGTGCTGGTTCATCCGCCACTGTAGAAGCACTTTTGGATCCGGGTAAATCGTATACATTGGACGTACAACCTACTGGGGTGAATAGTTTGGGTCCTGTGATAGGAGGACCAAATATTTTCACCTCAAAAACACAGATTAAAAGTGTAGTCTATGATGATAAAGCCAAAACATTAACTATTGAATGGAATCCTGTGACTGGAGCAACTTCCTATGTGGCTAAACTTTATCAAAATGATATTGAAGTTGACATAACGCCAACCTACCATGGCAATGGAGCCGTATTTGCAGGTGCATTGGATGAATGGGCAACGTATCAAGTAATTGTAACTCCGGTAGCGGAGATAGCAACGGGACCGCCTTCGCTACCAGCCAATGCAATTGTTGCAGCCCCGAAAATCAACTCTGTTCAAAACATTAACAATCAAGTTACAATTGATTGGACGCCTTTAATTGAAGAATCTATAAGCGGCTATCTGGTAACATTATTTAATAAATCTGGTGCTCTTGCCACAACCGAGGCCAACTATACAGAAACCACTTCCATTGTATTGAATAATCAACTTACCGGAGATGCACCATATACCGCCCAGGTACAAGCAGTAAGTGACAAAGGGACAGGCCCCTTTAGTAAGGCAGCAACCATAATAGGAGGTGGGCTAAAGATCAATACCTTGTCCTATGATGGTAAATCTGTAACAGGCCACTGGACCAATTCTTTAGAGGCCGGTGTTACAGGCTACCTCATGACTGTACGCGATGGAAACTCCATAATAGCTCAGGTAGCAAGTGCTGGTTCATCCGCCACTGTAGAAGCTCTTTTGGATCCGGCTAAATCGTATACATTAGACGTTCAACCTATCGGGGTGAATAGTTTGGGTCCTGTGATGAAAGGACCAAAGATTTTCACTACACCAACGCAAATTAAAAGTGCAGTCTATGATAATATTTCGAATACCTTAACGGTAGAATGGGATCCCTTTGCCAATGCAACTTCTTTCTCGGCTAAACTTTATGCAGACGACATAGAAGTAAATATTACCCCTACATATGACACCAATAAGGCAATTTTCGAAGGAAAATTAATTTCTTGGAAGAACTATCATGTTATAGTAAAAGCAATAATGACTATTGCCACCGGCCCACCATCTTATCCAGCAGATGTAATAACTGCCGGCCCACTCATAACCAAAGTAACAAATGTCGAAAATACAGTATCGGTTGAATGGGATGAATTAGTTGGTTGTAATTATTCAGGTTATTTGGTTGTATTGACGAACACAAAGACGTCAGAGGGTAAAACGTACTATACTGAAGGTAGATCATTTAGTGTTTCGAATGTAGTAACTGGAACCGACTCATGGAAAGTACAGGTACAAGCAATCAATAATAAGGCAAAAGGACCTTACAATAAAAATGTTGCCTATCGTGATATCATTACTCAAAAAGTAACAATAACTGAAGCAAAATATGATGCTCAATCCCTAATTGTATCCTGGGATGGTCTTCCCAATCCGGTGAATGGCTATTACTTAAACATTTACAACAGCTATGCAATGATCCATAGTACTATTTCATCAGGTACTAAAATGGCTATTCCTGTTGCATTAGATCCAAATGAATCCTATACAGCACTTATGCAAGCTGCTGGAGAAAATTCTATTGGGCCGCTAGGCGATTCTGTTCAACTTATAGCCAATAGCCCGGTCATTCAATCTATTACATACGACAACAATCAATTGTTGACTGTAACATGGGCCGATGCTGGCTCGGCGAGTTCTTTCGCGCTTCACCTGTATAATGAAGATATTGAAATCACTAAATTCAGTCCTGACTATACAGGTAAAACCAGTGGTTCGGGTACCATTGCCCTTGACCAAACTAAAGTGTATAATGTTAGAGTACAAGGAATCAAAGGAAAGGTTACCGGACCGTTATCTGCTCCGGAATTAGTCATTTCGGCAGCGCCTAAATTGGCGACTTCATCTTATCAATCCGGTCATGTTCTTGCAAGTTGGAATGGCATCAATCAGGAAGTGGTAAATGGATACAATATTGGGGTTTTTATCGCTGGAAAAAACAAAGTCATTGCACAAAATGCAGTACCGGTAACGGAAGGCACAGTAGCAACGGCCCTCACTGAAGGCACAAATTATGAAGTCAAAGTTCAGGCAATTGGAAATAAAACAACCGGGCCGTGGAGCCCTCCAATGAATCCATGGAATATTGATTCCGGATATTACTTTTCTGAATATAAAGATGATGTGCAACCTTATCTTTTTAGAGCACAAAGTGTACCTCCTTCTCCAAATTTTTCATTTGAACTTTATTTACCTCAAATTTTCAATAAACAACCTGATTCTTTACCTCCAGGTTTGACGACATCGGTAAATCCAAATTCTCCTTTTGTAATGTCTGTTAATAAGGGAGACAAAATGCTACCATACAAAATATCCGTTTCAAAAAAAGCAACAAATGATGCCTGGAATTTTGCCCCAAATGGGCCATCGATAAGAACAGAATTATCAGATGATTATGATGCATTCATTACTGCAATAAGCGGAGTAGACAAAGGAATGCTTCCAGGAACGATTCCATACTTAAATCAGGTTATTGCCAGAGGTTTACCCCTGACATATGCGGAAACATTATATTATGCTTATGGATTTAATCCTTCGAAACGTTATGTGAGCCTTCAAGCTGGCATGCGAATCACTTTATCCTATAGCGAATATCAGTTTCTCGGACCGGGAGGTACTTCACCCTTATTAAATGGTTATGTTGGCAGTGGCAGCGTTTCATATGTTATGGGCTCTTATCTGTCAGGAAGTAGTCAGGCTACTCAAAAACTGGATATTGGATTTAACAACTTCCTAAATCAATTAGCACTTGAAACACATAGCAATGTCGGTGGCGGAAGTAGTGTGCTTGACACTTACATTACAGGTGCCAGTGAGCCCTATTATCGTATATTTTATCCAGGATCTTTTCTATCGGCAGATGCCCCTGGATCCGTAGATCCTCGTCAAAACATCAGCATTGTGGTTGCCTCTGATTTTGCAAAAATGAAAGCCGCAACAGATGCCTGGAACAATGGTCAACCGTTTTCGGGTGAAGTATTAGTTCTATTTTTAAGAGGTCGAGCTACAATTGTTCCAGAGATTAAAATTACTCTTTCCGGGCAAGAACAATGGGTACCTGTGGGAACAACGCTTAGAAATGTATTAGATGAATTTGCAGCAGTTCCATTCAGACCGACGACTGGGTCGGCAGACGGATGGCAAACGACCAATATTCAATTAACTCGTACTGTTGATTCTGTGATAAACAAAACAACTGAAGTTGAAACCGCTTATTCCGTAGGACGAAATAATCCGATTGCAATTAGCCATGCAAAAATTGTTTGCTATTCCAATGGTCAAGACAATTTTGATCTTCCTCTAATGCAAGGTGACACCATTAATCTAATTAAACAAAATTAATTATGGCAGCACCTTATTTTGCACAAGTAAACAAAAAAACGGCTTCAAGCGCAGGCGATCTCTTATACGTATTCCATGCCGGAGGAGTCGTTATCAATACCACGGCATATTATCCAAAAGATAACCCAGGCGGTCAAATCACATTGGCCGATTCATGGAGTTCAGTACCCGGATACTATTTGTTTTTCGATGAGGCAATTGCTGATCAATCAACATTTGCTACCGAACTTAAGAATTATCTTAACAACCCTGGACATTCAAATGACCGTTTTCTCTGGATTAGAGGCCCAAATCAGCATTATACAGAATGGGAAGTAGAAACACTAGAAGTTGACCAGAAAAAAACTAGTGACCTTAACCAATTTTACTTTAGAAACTACCATTTCGTAATTGGCGGGAATTGCACATTTACACTAAATAACGATGGAAGTAATTATTGGTTTACGCTTACAAAGGGCTCTCCTTCTGACCAACCTTTTATGCTATCATCTGGTTGGGGGGCTAATCGATTTATACTTAATGAATCTTCTGTCAATTTATCATTTGCCTCCGCAACTACCGGGTGTTGGCAATTCAATTTTGCTTTAATAGATGGCGATTCCACCAAACCAAGTTGGGATACAATGGATATGGGCATACGCTATTATATTAACGATCTCACATATGAAGACAATCTAAAGGCTTTAAGGTTTCCAGTATTTGAACCAGTAGACAATGATGTTCCAATAAACGCATCACTCGACCCGGCCAATCATTTAATTGCTACAAAAACGTTTTTTAGTTTATACCGAAGTGATGTGTCACCTCCTGTATTAAATACGTATTACAGAACCAATTTTGGTGAAAAAATAGCTGCAACGCCTAATGATTCTGCCCAATTCGTATTTGCTATTTCTCCAAAAACAACCACAGTGGTACATTCAGACCCATACACGTTGGTACCTATGGGAAGTTTTACGGTAGGTGTTGCTGGAGCCAGAAAGGGGTCATCTGCTGACAACACAGAGGGAGTAATGCTAGGGATTTCTGGATTGGAATACGTTGGGATAGATGATCGAACAGGCTATGGTCTTCACTTTTTTCCGGATCAGAATGCTTATGGAGGTGGATTTCTGCCTCTTTCCGACAAACCTTCCGGTGATGTTCCTCTGGCTGATAATGGAGGCTTAACCAATGTGGCTACCACCAGTTGGGCCTACCTTACGCCACCGGCAACAAAACAAGCTATTTATTATGCACAGCCCGAAAGTTCTGTTCTGCACCATGTGAGCAATACAGGTGCTACAGCTCAATTTTTAAACTATCTGGAAGCTCCTGTTGGTAACCTTTGTCTATATACGGGGCACTTAGGTGCAAATTGTTCCTCAGTTACCCAAAATACGGGAACGTTAACGGCTTTTCCTATGGCTCCCTTTGGAGGAATTCCAACTACGGACCTTCGTACCTACCAACTCTTTGAGCAGCAAGTATTAAGTCCTGTCAGAAGAAAACAAATTTCGAAGCTACTGCAAACTCCTCCAACTACGCACCCTGGAGATGTATTTGCGGTGACTCCTCAAGGGCTTAAAATTGGATTGGATACCGCCAAAACGTATTGGAAATCTTTAACAATTGCACATACTGGTCAGCAATCCGATATAGGTCAGGGAGAGCAAATTTTTCAATATACCGATATCACCGGTAAATTTAGAGCAGCCTTGCAAAGCAATCAGCAATTCCTGGTAATCACCGATCCCAAAGAGTTTCAAAAATACGCCTCGATTAATTATAAACTTACCCGCCAATCGTTTGCCAAAATGCAAGCAATGCAAAATGGCCCAACGATCCAAATTCTCTGTAAACTTCAAAGTACGGGTTCTCATCCAACTATGGAGGGAGTGGTTTATAATGATCTTACGGCTTTTATAGCCGCATTACAAGCCAGATTGACCAGTACAGAATTTGATACGTATAAAGATACTCTTTTGGAATATGGTGCATTTTCAGTAATCACTGTTGGAGAAAGAGAACATTATGATCTTTCTACTGCTGATCTGGATGCTTTAAAAGCAACAAATTGTACAAATCCAATTGTACCTGCAACCGTAATTACAGCCATTGAAAATGCAAGCCCGGTAATAGTCAATAAATCCTTTGCTACACAACAAGAATATGCCACTGCCATGACTGCGGCTTTAAGCGCGGCCCATCCTCCTATCGCCTGGAGTACATATGCCGATGTGCTCACAGAATTTGGCAAAGTGATAACAGATGGATGGACCTTTGATCTATCACCATTTAATTGGATTAACAACAATACAATCATTGTATTCAAGTATGCTGCAAAACCAATGGTTGACTTGGTCGAAGATACAAGTACATGGTCTTGGTCAGAGGCTGCAGGAGGAGAAGGAAGTGATCCAGGCGGCGTACAAAACGAATTGAGAAATATTATTCAAAACGCCAAAACACGTGCAGAAACAGAAGTAGATTTTAAAAATTTTGTAAACAAGGTCACTAGTGAGCATTGGAATGGAATGTTAGTTTTAAATGCAGAAGTTCCCCTTGACTCTTTGCCAAGCCAATTGCAAGGATTAGCAGCTGGAATAAATCCCGCAAATTTTAATGCCCATCACCTTGGAATGAATATCACCCCCGTTGAGAATGACAATGGTGTTTTGTCTTTACGTGATACTTCTTTGTTTGGATTGATTTATTACGAAGATTTAAAAGACTTGGTTGAAAATGGTGATCTTTATCAATTTAAAGTACTCACTTTAAAGGTATTGTTCGAAAACTCGGCAATTACTAATTTTTCGAGCAAAATTGAACTGTATGTCTCCGAACTATTTGGTGACATCGCTTCTTTAATAACCTCAACCCATGGTAACAATCTTATTCTTAATGGGGTATACCAAAAGCACGATGGACAAGACTCTTATGTCTTTGTTCTCAATAGCGACAACATATTTAGAAGTGGTAGCGAAGTACTATCACAAGTAGAAATTCTACATGCCGAATTCAATACTATAATTCCTCCTGATGGACTTGATCCCGGAGCAATTATTCATACACAGTTTGTATTCTCGGGTAAGATGAGATTTAATGCATTGGAAGGATTTGACATTTTCAGCTTTGGTTCGTGGGAAGAAGGAGGAACTACCAGGGATGGTTATTTAAAATTCAGTAATCTGAGCATATCAATGGAATTCCCTCAGGAAACTCCGGACGCTCAGACCTTTAAGTTTAATTCGGACCAATTAGTGTTTGATATGCCGGGGAGTATTGCCAGACCCAATAGTTTATATATGCATTTCCCAATCAATTTAGTAGGATTTCAGGTGGGTACAAAAGATACAAACCCGGAAGACAAGGGTTATATGTCACTTACGACACCTTTGAATCAGGGAAACTTGAATGAATCGTGGTATGCATTTGTTTTCAACCTTGATTTGGGAACCATGGGTGGTTTAACAAGTGATGTAGGGTTCAAGGTAGACATCCTTGCAGGTTGGGCCGCAAAGGCAGAACCTTATAATGTGTATACCGGTCTTAAGATGCCAGGTTCAACAAGTTCAAGTACCGAAATTCCAATTGAGGGAATCCTAAAACTAGTTTTCAAAAGCATAGAAATGACCGCTACAGAAACTCCTGCCAATCCGGCAACAGGTGCAGTAGCAACCATGAATTATATACTTAAATGGCGGAGTATTTCACTTGGACTTTTAGGCTACCATTTCCCACCAGGTCAGATTGATGTGTATGTATTTGGAAATCCTGGAAATGATAATCGAACTGCATTAGGGTGGTATGCGGCCTATGCAGGAGAAGAAGATGAGGAAGAAGAGAAAGATCAACAAATACCAGCACCATCAGGACAATAATAGAAATTTATTAAATGAGACCAGTAGATAAAGGCACATCAAATCCCAATTATAATCCTCCAACAAATATTCAATTTGGAGGGACTAATATTAATCGAATGAAAAACATTTTTGGAACAAGTAATCCTTCCTTGTCTCAATGTCTGGCTTTTTGGTTGGCCAGTGTAAAAAAGGTTGCATACCCGACAAAGAAAACAGTATCTGCTAGTTCTAAATTAATAGCACTTAAAGCTATTAAAAAACGCATTGATGAAATTTACAAACAAGCTGGCGTGCCTCTAACGCAACGATTAGGAAATTTCTGTTCATATTGTGAAATTCCGCTACATGGTCTTGTTGAGGTAGAACATATTGTTCCAAAAAGTCATTATCCTGCTTTCTCCACAGATTGGTATAATTTTTTAATGTCCTGTGGACCTTGCAATAATAAAAAATGGAACAACCCAGATAGGAGTACAGTTAAGGCTTGGATAAAAAAAGCCAATCCGACTGAAAAAGACTATAAAAAGGAAATAAGAAAAAAACACTACATATGGCCAGATATTAATTCTTCAAGTTATCGGGATCTTCCTTGTGAACTTTGGTTTAATGATCCTAGTGGGAAAGGTTGGAAAAAAAAAGGTACCTGGGAGGCTGCTGATTTTAGAAATCATGTTGTTTCTATGAGTATTCCGGACCGAACAGTGAAAGCAGCGATTTATTCCAAGAGTTCAGTAATGAATGTTAATGTTGAAGTTCGTATTTCAACTTTAAATAGCACGACTAGTCGTGGAACAGAAATGATAAATTTATGCGGCCTCAATATTCCAGGCGACTCTAGCTCAACATATGATCGAAGACTAATCAACAGAACATTGGCTTGGTTCACGATAACCATGGCAGCTGGACTGTTAGAAAACGTAACGACCAAGGCTGAATTTGATTTAATGTGGCCTTTGGTTCTTAGTCATGCTCAATCCACTGGATTTTATTCTGTTTGGGTTACCATTCTGGATACCTATGTTACCAATTGGAATAAAAACATGAAGCTTTCCACCTTATTTGTTAATGATTCTGACCAACCACTCTATTTCCCTAATACCGATAAAAGTGAAGTACCATGAGACCAGTCGACAAAGGAGCATCTAATCCAGGTTATACCCCACCAACTAATCTCACATTTACGGGAGCCAATGGGACAATTATGCAAAAAATTTACAATACCACATCACCGAAATTAACCGATTGTTTAAATCTATGGTTGGCTGATGTAAAAGGTAGCAACTATCCGGTAAAAAATCCTCCTGTCACAGTTTTTGAAATGGATACTGCTTCATCTGCCATCCAAAGCCGAGTCAATGATATTTACAAACGAGCCACTGTACCATTAACGAGCCGATTAGGAGATTTTTGTTCTTATTGCGGAACCCCACTTCCAGGCTTGGTTGAAGTTGAACATATGGTACCTAAGTCACAATACCCCACATTTTCATGTGAATGGTCAAATTTTCTAATGTCTTGTGGCCCTTGCAATACAAAAAAAGGAGATATCCCGGATCGAGCGACTGTTAAAGCATGGTTGGGTGGGAAAGGTCCTTATACAGAAAAACAATACAGAGATAAAATAATAAACAATCATTATGTATGGCCAGATCGTAATGCTTACGCTTATCGACTGCTATCGAATGCGATGTACTACAAAAAATCTGGCAATTGGAAAGCGATTACAACTAAACAAGCCGCTGATCCAAGAAATGTAGTGGTCAGTTTCGATATAGCAACCCGGACTGTTGTTGGCAAGTTCTATACGGGTCCAGCAATATTTGCACTTACCATTACAGCTGATGTTAAAGTAGATATTGATAGTACGAGTTCAAATGGTGTAGATAAGGCAAAAGGCAATGAAATGATCGCACTATGTGGTTTAAACGATATAGGAAATTTGGATAGTACCTATGATCGCAGAGTTGTGAATCGAACCCTTACTTGGTTCAAAGTATGTACAGCCTGGAAATTCATGGACACCATAACTACTCAAGCACAATTTGACTTGGTTTGGCCTTTGATAGCGAGTCAAGCCAGAGCAGCAGGGTTTTATTCACTATGGGTAACCATACTCAATGAACATAAGGCCCCTAATGGAACTAATGTAGGCGATTATTTCGTAACTTCTGTAAATAAAAAGCTCTATTTCCCTAATACAGTTGCAACCTATGTTCCTTAAATCAAAGCTATGAGACCATTTAGACGAACTAAACTTTTAAACCATGCATTTTCATTCACTGCTCACGAATTACTTATGGACCATCATGGTACTTACTGTTCTATATCTGAAGAACCACTACCAGATCATGCCCTTGTAATCAATTCACTTACCGGTCAGCAAGTTAAAGGAAAAATATCGTCTAAAGACTGGCCTAAACTCCTTCTTATTAGTGCAGCCACAGCACAAGCGATGAATGGTAAGGATCCCAAATTGCTCAAGAAAATGGTGCTCCCTCACCAACATGATTCATTCTCGGTTGATGATGATTCTCCCTTTATTTATGAACTCAAAATGGTTGCAGTATCCAAACTGGATGATGACGGTAATATAGTAGATGGACCACAAGCTCAAGCCAAAGTTATTGTTTCTGCTACGACACCTGAAGCACAAGCAACAATTGATTTTTTTGAATTAAATACCAAATATTATGATGCTGAAAAGAATCATTTGGAGTATATCCTGACGGAGTACAATGCCAGATACGACCATAGAGTCGAACATCGAACTGTAGCCTGGAAGCGCGCTACACATGCTATCGAAACGTACCTAAAAGCTAAGAAGATGGGGATGGACACAACACATCTAGTGCCCGTCTTAAGAAATTTTGTGGACTCTACAGGCTATTGGTCATGCTGGGCAACTGTGATTTGGAAATTGACAAATAGTAAACAGTTACTCGAGCAAATTATGCAACAACCTGCCGAAAGTCCTGCAGTAATTAGGAGAGCTGAATTAGAAAAAAATGCCCTTTTGGAAAGTAATTCTAAAAACAGTTCGAAAATGATACATGAATTTATAGGAAGTGGACCGCACCATATTTTTCCAGGGACCCAAAACACCTGGCTACCCAAAACAAAAATTTAGAAAAAGATACTTGTGACTGCAACCCTCGATCCAATATTACAGGCATTATTAAACAGACTTGAAAAAGCCCATAGTCAACCTCCAATGGATGAGTTGGTGTTGGATCAAAATACTATTGGTACGGCTGGGGCAGAACTCATTGCTTTAATGAAAAGTAATTTATTGGTCGAGACTATCACTCTCAAAGGTGCCGATATTTCGATCACAGCTGATGCTATTGCTCAAACCGTAACAGTAAATAACGGAACCAATGGCTATGCAACTCCACCCATTCTTCAGGTTGCAGTTCCGGAAATCGTGGCGGTCTTTGGAGTCGACAGTGCAAAACTTACTTTGTTGATGACTATTACGGTAGATACAGGATGGTCTCCCCCCCTTACTTTTCCTAACTTATATTCAAAGACCTATTTTAAAAATATTAATCTGATTAATGATAGTGCAAATCCTGTTCAATTCATACTTGATAGCCAAGAGAAGAAAGATGCACAAGGAAACGTAATTGAAGAACCAGGACTTGACTTAAGAGCTAAAATGACACTAAGCGGGTTCCCTACAGATGCTGTTCTCCAGATTGTATCTGGCACAACTTCACCCATTCAAACCCAGGGACGAATGGTAGCGAACAGCACTAAAGAAGAATTGGGCATTATAGCCTCCGTCAATAGCTTTAGCTTACCATTACCCGTCATTAGTATGCTGCAATTCAACAATCCTGCCTATATGACGTACGGCAGTTTTGAAGCTATTAGTTATCCACCGGTGAAAGAGGTATATCTAAGATTGATGTCAGATGTAACTCTTGCTGGCAACGTACTTCCATTAGCAGTACAAATGCCTTCTACAATGCGAGGATGGGTAGTGATGCTCATTCCTGGAAAATCAGTTCCATTGTCTAATTTATTAGGCTTTTTAGGTGCATTCGTAAGTCTGGATTTGGCATCCTATTTACCAGAAAAGGTTAAAATTCTTAATGTATTCGAGTTGCAGCAATTTATACTCGAATTAAATACAGAGTTTAATGACATTCGGAGAATTAGGATTGGAGTGGGAACCAATTCTGCTCAAAGTGGCCAATCATTGTGGAAAATCCTTCCGGGTGTACTGGAACTAAAAGACCTGGGTTTTAACATGACCATTAGCAAAGATTCCAGTGGATCCGGATATAACACAATAGGTACTGTTGTTGGCTCTATTGATATTGGAAATACATTGACATCAAGGGCTCAAATTACATTGCCTCCAAATGCTGGAAATTGGATTTTTACGGTAGCCAGTATCGGTGCATTACCTAATTTGAATGATCTTGCTCGTTTTATCGGTGGCAAGCAATTAGCTGATCTTTTACCCGCAGCATTAGGCAAACTAACCAGTTTTGAATTATATGAGTTAACGCTAACTTACAATCCTTCCAAAAAAGCCCTTACTCAATTCTATTTAAGTTTTGGTAGTTCTGAACCATGGATTATTATCCAAAATCAATTGGTCATAAAACATGTGTTCATGGCTGTGGCAATGGATAATCCACTAGGAGCCAGTTCTGCTCCATACGGAAAATTTGGAGGCTGGCTTCAATTGGGAACTACCGAAATACAAGTTGCAGTATCCAGACCTTTTTCTTCAGATCCATGGGAATTAACAGTTACCAGTGCTTCACTGGCATTACCATCACTGGGAGATCTTACCCACTTAGTGTCAACAGATCTATCAAGCTTATTGCCATCCGGTTTGCAGTCTTTATACTTTAGTCTTGACGATTTATTGATAGCGGCCGACATTTCAAACAGGAAACTGAAGCAGGTAAACCTTACTGTAGCTGTACGCCCACAACAAACCGGTCATAAGATTCCAACCTGGGTTATTATTCCAAGCGTACTGGAAGTTAAAGAAGTAAGTGTAACCTATAATATGAGTCGTGTGGATGATACCCCTGCATCTGTGGTTACAATTTATGGAGGACTTCTAGTAGTTGGAATTCAAGTAGGAATATCTGCAACTCGTTCTACAAATGGAGACTGGGATTTTGAAGGACAGATGGCAGAAGGACAGTCAGTTGATGTAATTGCAATGGTCACCCAATTCCTCGGAATTAGGTCAGCATACCAACCCAGTCTAAAAATACAAGATGTAGCAGTAACATTTGGATTGCGAACAGCACCAAAGAAAAATCCATACTCTCTTGCGGGTGCAATTAATGGCACCTGGAACATGAGTCCGGTTTCGGGAATTAACCTAAGCATGGAGGCCAGTGCCTTCTTTCAGCAAAATGAAGATGGCAGTAAAGAAGGTATCCTGACCGGGACATTTAAAATTGGTGATTTTAAGGTTGCAGCATCGTATCAATTCAATGCCATCAGCACTACTTATGGATTCCTTATTGCCTATAAGTCTCTTGAATTATCAGCAACATTAACCAACAAACCCAACGCAAAGACTCCATCCAAAAAAGACAATATTCTTACTGTACATTTTCCTGATCTCTCTTTAGGGGATATGCTGGGATATTTGGTCAATATTGCCAATCCAAGAGCAACAGTAAAGCTATCAAGTCCCTGGAACGTTCTTTATGATATCAACTTTAAGAACCTCCTCCTTACCGTAAATATGACTACTGGTGAAGTGGATTTAGATTACAAGGTTGATCTTCAATTGGTGTTCGCATCCATTGATACTATTGGTCTTGCCTATGTAAAAGAAAATGGAAAGGGCAAAGTCAAATTCCGTATTACCGGAAGATTCTTAGATCAACAATTCACCCCTAACGATCCACTTACCTGGGATGCAATAGATGATGAACCTCCCGCAGTACCGGGTAAAGAATCTGCATTTATAAAACTTCGATACTTAGGACTAGGTCAACACGTAGCAATTGACAAGCCCGGAGAATTTAACTCCGTAGAAGAAGTCATTAATTCTTTACGTCAAAACATGCTGCCGGTTGAAGGAAATGAGAATCCTCTGGCCAAATCCCATGGTTTAAAGTTTGATGAAAACAGTCATTGGCTTTTCGGTCTTGATATGACCCTTATAGGAACAGTTCGATTGGCGATCGTATTTAACGACCCCAAGCTGTATGGCTTATTAATTGAACTTTCAGGTGAGCGGGCAGGATCTTTAGGTGGATTAAAATTTGAAATTCTCTACGTCAAAATAACGGATGATATTGGTGTCTTCAAGATAGAGTTACGTGTTCCTGATGCTTTCAGGCAATTAGAGTTTGGAGAAGTGTCAATTACATTGCCGGTCATCAAATTGGAAATTTATACCAATGGCAATTTTAAAGTCGATTTAGGGTTTCCACACAATGCCGACTTCACCGATTCGTTTTGCGTTCAGGTATTCCCTTTTATTGGCTATGGTGGACTTTATTTTGCATACCTTAATGGAGCCACCAGCAAACGAGTACCGCAAATATCAAATGGAACATTCGACCCGGTCATTGAATTGGGAATTGGCTTATCACTTGGCTTAGGTAAAGACATTGAGAAAGGTCCATTGAAAGCAGGAATTACACTCACCGCAATAGGAATTCTGGAGGGAGCTCTGGCATGGTTTAATCCTGATGATAAATCACTGCCAGCACCTATGTATTACTGGATGCAGGGAACAGTTGCTATTGTCGGAAAACTATGGGGGAAAGTTGATTTTAAGGTCGTTTCTGTTCATGTAAGTGTAACTGCTCATGCCAATGTAACAGTAACCATTGAAGCTTATCAACCTATCCTTATTGAGATGAAAATAGGTGTAGAAGCGAAGGCTAGTGCAAAAGTTCTTTTTGTTAAAGTACATTTTAGTTTCAGCCTCGAATTGCATGAAAAATTTACAATTGGTCATGCAAGAACACCCCCATGGACGATTGGTCAGCGATCTCATTCCGGAGGATCAACCAGAGTTGCACAAGCATCTTCGTACGCGGCTTCTCTAGCCGTTGCTTCAGCTGAATTTGTAACAATTCCTGGACCACAAATAACGAGTAACCCTAAACTCAGAATGCAGGAGAGTCCGGTCAAATTCAAGAAAAAAGGCCACCATGTTGCCAAAAAGAAAATGATGCGTTCAGCCATGATAATGGCAACACCAACACCTTTACGACTCGAATCCAGTAGTACGAATTCAAGAAATATGGGAACGGCAGCCGCTGTAGCAGTTAATCCGTCGATGTCCTGGAATACCGCTTTAACATTCCCATCAATACAAAATGTACACATCAACATGATGCCTACATTCTCAGTTGCGGATCCATCAACCTTATTGAACGGAACCGGCACAGATCCTGTAACAGTTTCCGGAATGTCATTGTATCTTGACAATAGTATTCCTTTGAATGCAGCAAATGCTGAAGAGGTGAAGGTTGTAAGTATTGATCATTCAAGTAGAGCAACTTCAGCTGCGGATACTGCTTTTAACCTTTTGGTGAGAGGAATGCTTGGTTATGTATTGCAATCATTTACCCGCGAATCGATGAGCTCAATAAGCAGTGTCGACCTTGAACTCATAAAAACATTACTTGGGTCCAGTGATGCCGAACACAATGGATTCAGTTATTCTAATGTAACCGAATTTATTAGCAACAATTACAAATTTGAAATTATTGGAACGCCTGCTCGATCATTCCCTGGTGTGGCTCCGGCACCAACTGCCAATGGTCCTTCTGAAACTAGTGGAACTATTTTCCCAATGATTCCTGAACTTTCCATGGGAACCCCAGAGATATCTCCTGCAATTAGCTTTTTAGACAATACTTCTGCCGATGAAGCTTATGAGCAAGCTATAACAGCTTACTTTGATCAACTTTCGATAGATGCTACAGCAAATGTTGCAATAAATCCATTGGATCAGCAAAGCGGAACCTCGCCTGCAATTGGCGCTGAGTCTGTTGCCCAATTTGTATTCCGCGATTACTTTATGATGATAGCTAAATCAGCTGTGCAGGAAGCAATCGATTTGATGTCAAGTTATTCATATCCATTTGAAGCCTCTGATTCTTTATGGAGTATTGCAAACAATAAAACCCTTTTCCCCAGAGTTGAGATTCAATATGAAGTACAGGTTGGCGAAACACTGCATTCTATTGCTGAACATTTTAGTATGACAGATGCAGAAATCTCTCTTCTGAATCCAGGTGTACCACTCAACACACCCCTGGTGCCACCAAAAACGGTAAACGTAACTTTTGGAGTAACTGTTGACAATATTGCTTTAGCCAATAAGGATACTGCGTTGGTAGAGTCTGTCAAACTAACACTCCATGATATTTATTATCAAGTCAAAAGCCAGGACACTTTAGCTAGAATTGCAACGCCATATGATCAACTTACTGCTGTAACAGTAGGGACATTACCCGCCAACGCCAATAATGTAGAACTACTTCAGGAAGGGCAAGTATTCAGTATTGCAGAAGCGGCAACACCTACGAAGTTTTCTTACATCATTCAAAGAAATGACACTATTGAATTTATTGCCGCCTGGTTTATAGTTCGAAATAATATTACCGGCACTGTTGAACAAAATAGGTTGAACTGGTATCGGCAAACTATAGCCGACTTAACTCCCGGAATAAGTTTTGATCAAAACCCTAATTTGGACCCAAGCGCTGCTTTACCTACAGGAACTGTTGTGAATATTCCTGTTTCATACCATGATTCTACACCATCGTCAGCAATACATTACACAAGTAGGTCAGGTGATTTAATAACTGAAATTGCGGGTTATTTCGCACTTACCCAAGACAAAAACCCTCCTGCCGATTTTGCAAAATTCATTACAGATATAAAAGCAATTAATCCGCAGATTACAAATTGGACTACTCTTAAACCCGGTGACTCATTATTTATTCCAAAATTGGGTCATAAATTAACGGGTACGGACACAATTAACAGACTAGCTTCTTTGTTTGGGGTTTCGCCTAGTGATCTTGTGAGTGTTAATAGTAATAATCCGAATATATTAACCCCTCTGGCGGTTGTTACCATCCCATCTTTTGACCATACGGTTGAAAGCGGAGACACTTTGTCAAGATTAGCGAACAATTACAACCTCACTGTTGATCGATTAGGAGATATCATTGAGACCGTTGAAGGAATATTTCCATCAATCGTTCCAAATAATCTTATTACGATTCCTAATGTTCCACAATTATCTGTGGCTCAATTGGAGACAGATGTAGTGAGTAACGGGCACAGTAATAAAATTGCAGCTATGGTTTCTCGTTTCATGTTGCATGGCTTGCGATTACCGGCGCCGATTACCCCAATAAGTACGGAAAAATTATATAGTCTATATGATATCACAGGGCAACAATTTATTGCTCCGGATTCTGTACCTGTAGGCAGCCCTTGGAATATTGAATTCACGAATCCAAAAGGAGATACCTGGATAAACTTCTTTACGAGTTATGTTATTCAGACGGGTGACAAAAAAGAAGATGTACAGACGGCTTTCCCAAAGGCAAAAGCACTTAATCCAACCTTTAACTGGGACGATATAGCATCTGAGGTTGGAAGTATAATCTTTACCGATACAGCGTCAAATCTCATAATTCCCATTACAAATGAAACCGTTGCAAAAGACTATCCATCTACCACATTCAACCCAACCTACAATCAACCTACAAGGTTGCCACTTTATAAGGATCAAGCGGTACATTACTCATTACAAGGACATTTGCACTGGCAATCATCGAAAGCCTTGGCATTTCCTAACCAAAATACAGCGAATACCCCTACTACCGGAGAACCGAGTTTATGGATATTCCCTGCATCATTACTTAGTAAAATTAATAATACTGCCTTTGCCAGTCAAAATTTTACACTACATGCACTCACAGAAAATGTGGTAAGTTCAACTACTCCGGCAGTAGAGTTATACATGTGGGCAACAATGATTGAGTTTCAAGTTCGTATTATTGCAGACCCCAATAAAGCTGGAAGCAGTTTACCTAACTCCTACGAAATACTTGGTGCGAGCAATGCGGATAGAGATCGTTTGCAACAATTATGGGACTATCTGACTCCGTTGCCAGCTGCAGAAACCACACCGGTAATACATTTACTCTATCCACCAAATGCAACTAGTAAAAACCCTAACGGTTTGCTTTCTGATAACATCGAAGCAGGCAAAACATTCTTGTTAAAGACTAATTTATCGACAGATACTTCTTCAGGTTCAACGTCATTGACCAGTGCAAAAATGGCTATGCCGCAAGCGGCAGTTAGCACAGATTCATATGCTTCAGGTATAAGTGATTCAGTATTGTTTATGCAATATCTGTGGGAGGCTTGCATAACTGGATCGGGTGGATATTATTTAAATTATGTTAATAAAGATGGAGGCAGTGGGATTCCGGATAATGCTTTTAATGAAAGTGGGCAAGCCAATGTCAGAATGGTAGTTGCTCTTACATCACAAAGCAAAGCAAGTTCTCCTTCAAGAAGGTTATTTAATTTCAATAATTGTGTAATTGTTGGCGATAATATTGATCCGACTGGTACCAATGTATTTGTACAAGTAGCTGATGGAGAAGATCAAATTCGAATTGCTAATGTACCTGTCGGAACACTGGGTTGGGAAATGGAACGTACAAAACCTATGGTTTTAGATTGGGAAAATCTTTCACCATCAACAAAAACCGATTTGTTATACAATCTTGTGGGATATTCCATAAAGGGAATAGGAGAATTCAATGCAAGCAATGAAGGGATGCCTATTGGTCCCTTAGAGCCTGTTGAAGGTGGAGGTGGAGACAGCTGGTATTACCACCAGGCTATACCAATATTTAAGTTGGCTAAAACACATGCTTTACCCCTTTGTGAGGCATTGCCATTGGCTTCGAACGATCCTTATGCGGGAATTCAGTTAGATAGTTCCAATAAGCTTGAAAAAGCTACATTCCAATTTGTATTCCATGATATTCTTGGAAATAAAATAGCGCCTGTAACACCAATTCAGGACCAATCCTTCGAAGTAGGATACTATGATGAAGTGATAGGTTTGGCTCAATGGCCGGGCTTATCTTCACATTATGAAATTACCGGTGCACCCGGATCGCCACAATTGGATTTGGACTTGAATTTTGAAGTTACCAACTATGTTCCCGGGCCTGGCTTACAATACGACAAAGCCATTTACAATGCAAGTGCGCATATCGTTCGTTATCAGCAAATATATTACCAAATCAATCAATCAGATGTCTCCTTTCAATTAGGCACCTCTCTTCAGCAGATCAATAAAGAAGATGCAATTTTTGACTTGAATAAAGGCACTATTATTGGTTTTGTAAACTCTGTTTATTCCTTCCTGTTCAGTGTACAGCAAATGACTGGAGCAACTCATGTAATTGTTGATAATGGCACTCCGGGCACTTCAGAAACTCTCGCAGATATTTCTACAGATTATTCTATCTCACTCAATGAATTGGGGGAAGCAAATAAAGATAAATTAGCAGTAAATATATTTAAAGACACGGTTCAGATACCTTATTACTTTATTGTAGGTCAGGGGCAAACACTTGATTCAATAGTCACCGCAGCAAACAACCTGGGTCCTGCTGGTGCAATTACTGCATTGAGCATAATCGATGGTAATTTAAATACTCCTCTCAAACCAAAAGTAGAACTTTCTTTTCCTAAAAGAAGTACTACAGTTAACACAATTCCCGAAGAAACTACATCCAACACACTGCTTAAAATTGCGACAAGTGAACATGTTTCAGTAGCGCAATTGGCAATATACAATTCTAACCCTACAAAAAGCATTATAACAGAAGGGATTCTATTAAGCCTTGAAGACTTGTCTTATACAACAGTAGCAGACGATTCTTTTGAGAACATTACGACTCAGTTTAATACTATGGGCAGTAGTATTAAAGTTGGAAATGAAGCGCCCTATACTATTGCGGATGTAGCTGTTGCAAATGAAAATGTTCCAAACTTAATAGTAGAGAACGCCCTAATCAATATCAACAGCTTTTTGGTCAGTACCGGTGATACATTTGCAAAGATTTCAAAATTATATAGCACGTATACAGCATCGGCTTTTGCTGGTATTCCTTCCAATTTATTAATTAAAGGAGTTTTCCAAAGTTCAAATGCACTGTATTTGTTCAAAAAACCACAAGTTCCATTTTCTGACGACACCATGTTGATGCTTGCAAGTACCTATGGTATAACAGTTGATCAGTTATTTGCACATAATGAAGACACTCAATTAAGTCTGACCAATCATAATCCTAGGGGAGAACCTGTTTCCAATATGTTGAATATTCCAGGATTGGTTGATATAGGTCAATCTCTTGGTAAAACTAATTATGTGCCATATGCAGTTCAAGATACGGATACATTTGAAGGTATCGCAAGTCGATTCTACACAACGGTAGATCCTTCCTACTCATTAGCTCAGTTAAATCAAGATGTAACTTGGTTATTTGCGGACAACCAACCTATTAAGGTAGGATCCAATACCGTAAGTACACAATCAGGTGATTCAATGCAATCCATAATTGAACGTTTCAAAACAGCTCATTCACAAACTGTTACACTTCAAGAACTAACAAATGCGATTAAAAATTCAACCAGCCTTTTAGCTTCAAATGCATTCCTGGCGGCTACTTTACCTTCCACAGGAACACCTAAATCAGCTGCTTCAAATGCTCCTTCTAAAAATAACTTGAGTAATTTAAAAACGGATTACAATGTAAGTGTAGAAGATTTGGCTGTTTGCAATGGTGCATTACAGAATTTCCTAAACACAAGTGGAACGGTCAAAATAATTAGAAATGTAAATGGAATTCCAACAGATATAACTATTGCTTTAAGAAAACACGATACTTTCAACACTCTTGTCTCACGGTTTAAAATTGAAAAAAATATTGAAACAACTATTCAGGAAATTGCAAAAACTAATGAAACGGCATATATACTACATCCAAACAGTTCATTTATTTTGCCACCACATGAACCAAAAATAAGTAATGCATTTCCTGCGAACTACCCTTCATCTCCAACTTATCCAGATACTATTTTTGAAATAAAAGTACATTTTAAAATCCTGCGAAATAGAGATGGAAAAGACCGAACAGATCCAAGCTTTGTTAATGAAAAATCAGTGAAATTCAGTCAAAATGCTGTAGCCCCATTATCACAAAAAAATGCTTCTGGACAATTAACACTTACAAAATTTGCCGAGAATTTAGAGTTTGCTTTTGCGAACACGTTGAAAGTTGGAATTGGGAAGAAAGATGATTTATCTGAAGGTCAAAAGTCTGCAAAACATGTATGGGCAGTATATTTTGGAGCTCAGGGAATAAGTAAAGTAGACATTCAAAGTAACACCCCAAGCTATTTTGCGATAAAACCATTAGCTCGTCAATTAATCACACGTAATCAGGTTCAAATTAAGGAATATGACAAAGGACAATTAGGGGCTTCCAAAAAGCAAAATTTCAAATCTATAGACCTTGAAGTATGGGCAAATCAATTTCTCGCTTCTGTAGATTTATTTTTAAGTGCACCTTATTCTGTGCCGGCGTATGAATTGGAAGGAACAGAATTTGGAAGTTCTGGTCAAAAGTTAAAAGATGGCTACGATAGAGTAGTCGCAGCAAAACAGCTATTGGCCAATTCTATCTCTCAAGGACTCGACTATGTTCTCGCCGGTAATACAGAACAAACCAAATTGGATTTGGCTCAGCAATCCTTGAAAGAACAACTTTTGGTTGACCTTTCAAATGGATTTGGAACAGACGCAATATTGCAATATGATGTTGATGTTCAAGCTTCCTACCCCAATGCCGGTTCAAATTTTATTGCTCCAAGGCTGAATGGGAAACCCGTAAATCGTATATACCGTACAGGTGTTGCAGATTCTATCACTACAATAGCCAATAAGTTAACTATAACCCCAATCTACCTCACAACACAAATTGAATACTTTTCAGGGATTTTAAATACAGGCTTAGTGGTTGCTTTCAAAGGAACAAAACACAAATTGCGAAGTTCTGATACACTAGGCTCATTAGTTAAGTTTTATTCTACCAATTTAACGGATTTAATTGCTGGATTAACCTGGGACAACCCAACAAAAAAAGGGCTCTTTGCAGCTAATACGATCATTGATATTACTGGTGTCCAATTAACTACAAACAGCAAAACCTTTGAACAAGTATCGGGGTTCTTTAATGCCAGTGTAAAAAGCATAGCACAAGCCAATTCTTCTTTTGATGGTATTTTTAAATTAGGAGTACATGTTCCTTACCAATCAAGGACACCTGTAAAGGTAGATGCAGACAATAATAGTCTGGATAAAATGGCGGCGGCTTTTGGTGCTCCGGCTATAACAGCAGAAGATTTAGCTGCTTCGATTCGAGATATAGAGGATCTCTTAAATCCGACCTTTATATTCCACGCTGTACAACTCATGGCAGATTACAGTATTACAACAGGTAAAACAGCTCTAAAAAATGGTACGAATCATGTCAACTTCTTATTGAGTGTTAAAGCAGAACGAGAACACCGAAATGTATTAATGGGCTTAGACTATGTTGTAAATGAAATTGAGTACGACATAACTAACCTTCCTGATATTGCAGGTTATCAAGCTTCAGACTGGTTAACCTTTTTAATTCCTATTGGTTCAAACGGCGGTAAATCAGGTATATTTGAAACCAATTTAGGCCAACCGGAGATACCTATTCCTCTCCGTACTTATCCGGCAATGCCAACTATAACAGCTCAAAAAGATTTACCCGCGGTACCAGACGGAGAATTGCCTAAAACTTTTCCTTTCAATGTGAAAAAGGCCAGAGAATGGAAATTTAATTTTAACTACGTTCATACGGAGGCACAACAAGATACAAGTTATATTAATGTTTTCTTTAATCGAATTTCAGATACAGAAAGTTTCGATCACATAAACTCTGGTGTTTCTGGCAGTACGGGGACTCAATTTTTTGATGCATTAGCTCAATTCATTGCTGTGCTTCCAAACCTTGAAACAGATTTATCCAGTCTTCTAAGAAGTGATGGCAATGCCTCTCAACAAGCAGCTGCGATTAACACTTTTGCAGAATTGGTAACAGAAGTAGCTACAAAATGGACCTTCTCATTAAATACAGGAACAAACCCACCATCTCCTGAAGATTCATATGAGTATAGATTGGAAAGCACTGTAAAAGATGGGATTTATAATGGACAACCTACTGAATTATATGATACAATTATTCTGAAGCAGCAACAATCTACCATTAGTCCGAGTGGGGAATACCCTACAATATATTGGATGGACACTTCTGTAACACCGCCAATAGCAAATAAATTGACAGCTACACCTGGTACCAAAGAATGTATTTATACTTATGAACAAGATGTTCCGGCATTCCAAACAATTGAACACCAGATTGAATTTGATCAATTAAATGTCCTTGTAAATCAAAATGCTTTGGGTGGTGCCTTTATAAGACGAAACGAACACTTAGTTGACACCCCAACTAGTACTTCTTTCATCTACCAAACGCCGGAAGTTGTATACAGTCAGGTTTTAGTACCGTATCTGATTCATAATCAGAAATTACCATTTGAGAGTAGTACCGAAGCAGGATTGGAACAAGCGCTTTATAGCCTATTTTCAGAATTGCTAGGAGATAAGAAACCAAACATTAAGATTTCAGCCATGTATGGCTATGAATTGGTTGCAGTACCTCAAGATGGAAGTCAGCCCCTACCAGCTGGGGCACTTGAAGCTATTATAAGTTTATTGCCTATTACGTTTAGACCATTGGTAAAAGTAAGTGATACAGTTATTTCGCATCTTGCAAAAAGCGTAAATAACTGGGAATTAAATAAACCTATTTCAAGAAACGGAGGAAGCTATGTATTCGACTTATGTGTCTTCTCTACGTTAGATACAAAAAAAATACAACCGATTTTGGAGCTTAAAAGGCTGGTTTATAAAATACCTGGTGATTAGGCGATACAAATCAAAAGTATCTTGGGTTTTGAAACCATGCTATCTCAGGTCGCAATGGGGATGGATTTGTAGGTAGTGAATTCAATTCTCTTTGAATTGTCAGTGATTCTCATGGATAGATTAGCTCTTTCCGAATCTCTTCTTGTTTGACGAGCTACAACGGTGGTTGAAAATCTTGATTGTTTAATATAACTTGAAATTTGGCAGAAAAATCCTAACTGTTTTTACAGCAAGGGAACAAATTCAGAAGTCATTTAACACCAAAACAATATAAACCATTTAGTCTGATGATCAGTGTATAATGGCGCACCTTTGACCCACTAAATGGCGCAAGCTGACCACCCTTGAGAGAAGTAGATTTCAAATATAAAAGATGCCTAAGAACTTCTTCTTGAACTTTGGCCTTTGAGTTCGATTTTGGAGCACTTGGCTGACAATGTGTCCATAATGGCATCAGCGACGGTGGCCTCATTAATTTAATCATACCATGACTTCACTAGTAGTTGTGAAGCGATGATGGTACAATTATTTCCATACCGATCTTCAAGGATTTGAAGCAATGCTAGTTTGACGTCGTGCATCAATGGTTGCAGGCCAAAATCATCAAAAATAATAAGTGGCGCTTTCCGGATCCTGTTGATCCATTTGATGACGGTGCCCTGGACTTTGGCTAAGGCCAGCTCTTCTATGAATCGATTGAGGTTGAAGTACAAGGTTCGATATCCTAGCAGACATGCCTGATGACCGATGGCACAAGCGATAAATGATTTACCGCATCCCGTAGCTCCTGTGATGAGGATGTTTTCCTCTCTGTCGATAAAGCTGCAATCCGCCAATTTAGCCATGGTCTGTTTAGAGAGGTTATGTTGCGGATCATAGCGGATATCGTGGAGACTGGTTCGATAGCGTAGCTTGGATAACCGGATGAGCATCGTGGTACGTTTGTGTGCTCTGTTCTACATTTCCGCATCGATTAAGGTAGCTATACAGGCATGAGTTTCCGGATGTTTATCTGCCGGTAGATCAATAATGCTTTTATAGCTGGCTGCCATGCCGTCCAGCTTCATTTTAGTCATACATTGCAAGGTGGCTTGTGTATTCATCTCTTATTGTTTTCTAGATTAAATAATAGTGTTTCAGAGTGGTAGGAGCCAGTAAGGAAAGTGCCCACGGACTATGGGCATCTCCAGTCGCACTACGGGCTCCTTGCGAAGCCCATAGTCCGCCGATCGTTGAAGGTTAACTGTAATAATCACTGCCTCTTATATTTTCATGAGTTTGGATGGTGAATAACTCTGTTTGAAGGGCTGACTCCATCCGGTCCATATTATTCTTGAGAATATTGGATAAGGTTTGATAATTGATCCGATGGGTTGTTCTGGCTTTGGTACAAGCCGCTTTCAAACGTTCTGGAAAGTACTTTTTCGCTAATCGTATGACACCTAAGCACGTATAGTAGGTCTGTTCGATCAATCTTTTGCTTTCCAGTATATGTTCCATCGCCCATTGGGTGTTAGGGCCAATCTTACCGGCTTGCTTTTTAAAATAGGCTGCATCCCAACCTCGCTGTTCGAGATACTTTCTTTGTTTTTCCGGCATATGCGCTGCAAATGTGGAATACCCTTGTTTACGTCTATCTCTGTAATGCACTGCTATTATTTCCGTACCGCAATAGACTTCTACTTTGGTGTTTGTGTATTCTATTTCACATTGCTTGCCAACATACTGATACGGAACACTGTACTGATGCCAATCTTCTCCCAGAATGACGTGGTAATTACGTTGCATCTTAGTTCTGGTGGATTTCTTTACTTCAAACATGGTTGGAGGAAGTGCTGCTAATTGTTGCGGTACCGTCTTGGCTATCGTCTGGGTGATGGACTTCAACGATATGCTTAAGACTGCTATATTGGCTGCTATTGGTGCAATTTGAGTTTTATCGTTTCTGCTTTAATGAAACACATTTTCAAATCTAAAAAGAAGAAGAATGTTGTTTAGATATAAAGCAAAAGTGGTGAAAGTAGTAGATGGAGATACTTTCGATGTTGACTTGGATTTAGGATTCTATATAATTCTCCGGAAACAAAGAATCCGTCTTAAGGGCATCGATGCACCCGAGACAAGAGGCAAAGAAAGGTTTGCAGGATTAGAAAGTAAAGCCTGGTTGCAGGATGAGATCGAAGGGAAGGAAATCGAGATCGTTACTTTCAAGAATGCCAAAGGCAAGTATGGCCGATGTTTGGGTGTAGTTTACTTGAATAGACTGAATATCAATCAATTGATGATCGAGAAGGAATTAGCAATTCCTAGTTTGTAAACAGCAATCAAAATGAGTTGAATGCTTCGGGAAGAGATTTCCGGAGCTTTTGTATTTTCTAGCTTACCTCAAATACATAATACATGGTTATAAATGCCATAGGCGACCAAAAAGGGGAGAGGAGCCATGAAGCTAAGGTGGAACGCGACAGGTGCTTTGATTGAGCTAGAAGGTAATTAGCGGACCATTGGCGGAATGGCGACGAGTACTAGATTACCGAATGGTATTTATTTTGTAAATCTTCAATATAAATTTAATAAGCTAGATGAAATGTCTTTGAAGTAATAGTATGATCGCTAAATTCGAAATCTAGACTCAACTCCATGTTGTTTTTTGGACAACTTTGAGCAATGTTCGCAAATTGGATGGTAAATTTCTGTGACATTTTAGGTTTAAATATTATTGGATCATCTAATTCTAGTATAGTGGTATCTTTGGAAAAATCAACATCAATAGATATCGTTCCAATTGATCGCTAAAGATGTGATGATGGAATGCCATTTATAGATGGCCATACCTTTTTTGCATTTGCTTTTATATTATAAAGCACATACAATTTGTCACTGTTATTTATGAAATAACAGTCCAGTAAAGAATCTGTTGTTTGATGCTTCTTGTCGTCAAAAAAGTATTGCCTAAAGCTTAGTGTATTGTCAGAATTTCTAGACCAGTTGCACCTTTTTGAGTTAACTCCTATTCTAACTAGTTTAAAACTGGGGTTATCCCGAAAATGACATCAACTAAGAGACAAAAACAGTGGAGAAACCACAATACCAAAGGAGATTAAAAAATACAAAGACTAACCACTAAGTACGGATAAAGCAAAAGAGATGCAACGAAGTATTACCTAATACAATAATCACAAATACCTAATGGATTATCCAATATATAGTCAAAACAATATACCAGTAGGATCTGGAGTTACAGAGGTAGCTTATAAAGTCCTGGTCAAATAACGGTTTTGTAATTCAGCAATGAGATGGAAAAAATTAGGATACTAGATATACTTTTATGTAAGAAGTCTACCTATTGCTAACGCCAGGCCGATGGGAACAGCTAGGAAGAATGTTGCTCAATTCGGTGTCGCTGCTTGATTATGAAAGTATAAAATCAAACAAAGGCGACACCAATTTTCACATTCGTTTAATCACATCATCATTCGACTTACTTTATTCCAAATCTTTGTTTTAATAGATTTAATCCCGTATCTACAGCTTGAAAGTGACCACTGCCTTCAGAAAGCACCACATCTGCATTCTTGCCTCTCAAAAATTCAACCTCTTGGTTGGAGAGAGGACCAACTCGTTCGTCTCTGCTACCAGAAACGTAAGTAATTTTTGATAAGTCATTGATGCCGTTTAATTTTTTAGTATAACGATTAAATGCTAAACCAGAATTCAGCCTTCCCATATTTCTATATTCTGCTTCTCTGAAAAAGTTGCCATACACCTCAATATCATAATTACCATCGAGATCATATTTATACTGGGTAAAATGGCCTTCGCTCACAGGTTGCCAAGCATCCTCATCCATATTGAGTCTACCAACCATAATAAGATAGCCATCTGCAACGTCAATGCCATAGGTGGCAACTAATTCTTGTGTAATAAATGCACCGAATGAGATACCCAAGACATAAACTGTTTTCCCTTCTTGGTTTCTAAAAAAATCAACAACATGCTTTAGTTTAGATACACTCTCCAAGTCGTGCTGCTTTGCTTCATCAAATGTAATATCTGAACTTTTGAATAAAGATGGATTTAAAGTTTGTTCTTGATGTACATTCACCCATAAGGCAGATTGGGTTCTGGTTAGATCAATGAATTGGTTCAATGTTGCGTCGTCTAAAAAAGTAAGAGGACCTCCTTGAGTATTTACTACGACAATGTTTCCTTCCAGATTGCCATGGAATGTAGCAATATCACAAATCTCATCAAACATTTCTAGCGAATTAATCTTATCATCCTTAGTACAAGATGTATAGATTAATAAATATAATACGCATACTACTAGACTAATACAATTTCTAAGTTTCATACTATTTATCTTTTTTTGATTCAATAATTCAAACTTTATTTTGACGGCATTATTATAATCGTATTTAAAGAAAAGACGCTCAAGCTAAACTGCATAGTCCGCCTTTACCGTCATGAAAATATAGCCTTATAGACAATTTAAAAACAGTCAATTTAAGACTGCTAAATTTTACAACATCTTGCTTGCTTATATAAATGGCTACTAAAGTCAAGAAATTGGAATAATGTCAATGGTACAAATGTTCTTATGAATCGCATTAATGAACTTTTAGTTGGGAATCAGGTTTTAAAAGCTAATTGGTAAGCTTTTCTTTTCGATATTTACTGTGAGTAATACCATATAATTTTATGAATGCCTTGATAAAATAATTGACATCCATACCCAACAATTCCGCCACTAAGAAAATCGCTAAATCCAACCCAGCAGTAATTGAGGTGGTTTAATTCTACTTTGAGACATTATAGTTTTTATCCGCAAAGAATCGCGCAAAGGACGCAAGGTTCGAATGAAAACAGCTTTATGAGGTGGTTTGATCTTTTACCTTTAATCTTACTTTTCTATGGAACCATAACTTTTATTTTTATCGTGATATAATTGGTAGTAATGTAACGGTATAATTACAATTTGGTTATTGGATATATTGGGATTAACAAAATGTTGAAAGTAAAGTGAGGAAAAGTACTCATTATTTTGAGTAAATCTACTCAAAATAATGAGCGTAAAAGTCTTGTTTGTTAAAATGGACTTAATCAACCAATTTTGATTTTTATTAATTTCTCAAGATCATTTCAATCTTGAGGGAAGACTAAAGCACAATCAACCCACTTCATTAATCCCTTTATTTCTAATCTGTTGCTCCTTCTTAGCTTTCATTATTACTTTCAGATTGTTCATATCCTCACTCACTTTCTGATTCAATACCTTTGCATACATCTGCGTAGTGGTAATCTTAGAATGCCCCAAAATTTTAGAAAGCGTCTCTATAGGCAAGCCATTCATCAATGCAATTGTAGTAGCGAAAGTATGCCTAGCCACGTGAAAGGTGAATTTTGACTCAATCTCGGCCAAAGAAGCCAATTCCTTTAAATAAGAATTCAATCGTTGATTTGAAATTTTCGGAAATAGAGTGCCGGTATAAATAGAACGAGGATGCTTCCTATATTTATCAATTAACTCTTCCGCTTTTGGGAGCAAAGGAATCCGAACCGACTTTCTGGACTTCTGCCGATCCGTGTAAATCCATTTATTCCCATCGATGCCAATGACGATATTTTTAGAAGTGAGATTCATAGTATCGATATAAACTAATCCTGAATAACATGAAAAGACGAACAAATCTTTTACATACTGAAGTCGATCGCCAAGTCTTTCCAACTCTTCAAACCTAGCCAGCTCTTCATCCGACAAAAACTTCCGAGTAGTAGGAACAAACTTACACTGATATTTAGCAAAAGGATCTTTGTCAATCCATTCTAGCTTCACTGCCAATGACACTACTTTTCGTACGCGCTGGATGTGCTTCATAATCGTAATTATTGCCAAGAGGCTTCTGATGATCCACTGGTTTGTATTTCCTCAAGAACAATTCAAATCGAGTAATGAAGCTATAGGACAATTCGTCAAGATAAATATCTTCTGCTTTCAGGACATTTTTCATGAATCTCTTAACATGCGCCAAGCAAGTATTATAATGTCGAGCTGTGCCAGGTGCCAACGTATGAGCGACTTCTTCATTGTGATATTCGAAAGCAGAAATCAAAGTTAGTTGTGAAGAGTCTTCATTGAAGTATCGAGCTTTTACAGATTGTGCGGTTATTATCTTCTTTTCCCTTCGAAGCTGATCATAGGCACCGAAGATGTTCATCCGCACTTCATCAAGAAACAGATTGAGTTTTTTAGCTTCTGCAGATGATCCTTTGGCTCTGTGACTTAATTTGTCCCATATTTCTGTCCGGACAGATCGATTAAGGCTGAACTCAATCCTTTCTGCCCCGACAGATAGTCTAGCTAGTATAGATGAATGTGTGGGAAGTGATCTTTTCTTTCTGATGCGAAAGAGTAATGAAAATGTGGTTGACGTTGACATAAATTAATGATTAAAAGGTTGAATAATTACCATCGATATCGATGGCCAGAATCTTGAATCATTTAATCACCAAACGGCACAATTTGTACTTAAAAGCAATGTAAGAAATTACTTTTATATATAATGCCGCGCCCCATGAGAATGTTGCGTGTCCCGAATGCGCCCCAAATAGTATGTATTTAGATGAACAATTTATATTGTCCTAAAAACAAAAGGTTGTAAATCAGTTGATTTACAGCCTTTTATGTTTTTAGGACAATATAAATTGTTCATCTAAATACATACTATTTGGGG
>JBCCVV010000011.1:0-51326 GCA_039194925.1 Bacteroidota bacterium | reverse complement strand
TTGTTTTAATGAAAATTTAATTTTCTAAGTATAATCTATTACTCCAATGCCAAAATCAGTTAATGATTTATTGAAGCTTCTTAAACAATTGCGCGAAAGATATAAGAGCGACTCAAATATTGTAACCATCGGTCTTGGGCTAAAAGAGATTGCAGGAAGGCCATCCAATCAAACTTCTTTTCGATTTTATGTAAAGGAAAAATTAAAGAAAGAAAAATTAGCGATTAATACCCGTATTCCTTCATCAATTAACGGAGTTCTTACAGACATCATTCCGTTGGGAATTATTGAACCGCTTACCAGTGTTTCTACGTCTCCACCTGTAAATCAAAATGAATACAGAGACGACGGGATGAGGGGAGGAGCATGTATTCGTAATGAACACTTTGATAACGATCATCCTTCGGGGTATGGAACTTTGGGTTTTTTGGCCAGAAGAGACTCAGATAATAAATTAGTTGGTATTACCTGTGCCCATGTTGCCAATAATGCATCGGATGAAGTTTCAACTTTGGATACAAAAATAGGTCAACCGAAGTATTGGATAAGTTGTTGCTGCTGCCCGAGAGGACAAATTGGCTTACTGAAGGCCAGTACGGTTAATAGTGATTTGGACTGTGCATTGATTGAGATTGATGACGATATTAAAGATAAGGTTATTGCCCAAAATACGGAAAACAAAATAGAAGGAATAACCAATGATATAACCGGGGCAGCACTTCCCGTCTTGGATGATGAAGTTAGAAAGTACGGTCAGGCTACTGGGTTGACGAACGGTAAAGTAATAGATATTGCTTTTGGAACCAACCATATGCTGATTGAACGGGTAGGTGGTGCAGCAGGTGCAGCTTTTGCCAATCATGGCGATTCAGGTGCAGCGATCATAAACGAGGACAATCAAGTCATCGGTTTATTGGTTTCTAGTTGGAAGGATCCTCAAATTACTGGTCCAGTTGGATCTCAAACCCGGCCTGCGTTGACCAAAGGGATAGCAACACTGATTAAACCAGTGATGGAAAATCTTGATATTAAGATCGCAGGAGTATCCGCAAGTGAGGTTACGTTGCCCGTAAGAGCGAAACCTTGGCCAGGTGGTCAGACCGATACGAATCTCAATCCGACGGAAACCTTTACCAGTGCAGATTTTGGATTGACGGGAAATGTGGATTGGGATCTGTCCACAGCGGCAGCCGGTGCCAAAATTATGGAAAACAACGGGGAGACAATTTCTAACCGTGCTTCTATCACAGTACGCTACGATGCAGTCTCCATATCCAGCAATAAGGTTGACGCAGTCGCCATAAAAGCCACCAAAGGCACTGATGAGAAAGTCAAGCTGCGTACCGTCTTCAAAGTCACTCCAAGGGTCAATACAAATCAACCACTGGATGCGGATAACGCATTGAGATTTATGGCAGGAAGTGGGACCGACAATCAAGCAGGAGTAGGCAAGTCGGGAACAGATGGAGCCACCCAATACCGAGCAAAAGCAGAGATAATATTTGATGTCTTTCCCACAGGGATGAAGTGGGATTCAAGTGATGTGACAGAATTTCTTGATGGAAACCCTGCAGGGGCAAAAGGTAAAATAGTTGCGAGAAGACAAACCAAATTCAATAAGGGTAGGGAAGAAGTTACCGATACGAATCGAACCCATACAGAAGAACTTAATTGGGTTGCAGCAGGAGATAGCCTGCCAACAGAGTTTCAAGGTGCATCGACGGCAAAATCCAGTAAAATTTTCAGATTATCCAATGAAGGCTTTGACCCGGCAGGACTGGAGCAGGCGTACGATAGATCAGATTACAGGGATTATCTTGAAATTCATAACGGAACGGCCTGGGTGAGATTCACACCATATGCGGAGTGGCATGCCAATCTTACTGCAGATTTAAATCCAGGAGGAGGTCTTCCGACAGTTGGTACCGAAAACAACATAGGAGCTGGAGCCACAACAGTAAAGATTCCGAATACACCTCCAACCGTAACATTACCAAGTACACATAGAGAGCATCGATTTGGAGAGACGGTGACGCTTGTAGGGAATGGAGCCGACACAGAAAATGATACTGTCACCTTTGAATGGGAACAACTCAAGGGACCAAGCCTGGGCTGGACTGACAACAAACAGACCGGAAATAATATCACATTTGTTGCGCCAAATAGCGATCACTTCTATGAGTTCAAAGTAGTGGCGAATGATGGTACTGGCGGTTTGGCAAGGACGGCAGGTAATCATTTGAGCACGGCAGAAGTGAAGATGACGGTGAGTGTAATCGACTGGAAAAATGTAGGTGGCGGGGATCCCGTTCTAGCTAGAAATATGGTTGAGACATTTAATGCAGCAGACTTTGGTGTTGGAAGCGGTGCGTTGAATTGGGATGTTACCACGGGAAATGTAAACGCTCAGATCATAGAAGCAGATGGGAGTACAATAGCGCCAACAGGTACGCATAATGGTGCAACTTCGATAAAAGTGAGATATCCCAATGCTTCCACGGATTTGACAAGAACCCAAACTGTAAGGATCCGAGCTACTCATCCGGGAAGTGGTAACGCATGGTTTAAAAGAAGATCGGTTTTGAGGGTGACAGTAACGGCACACCCCAACGATACGCGAACGCACAAGATACCCAGTTTATTAGGAAGCACAGGAAAAGATCACTTCTGCACCGTAAAGAATGCAAGCAACATGATTTTCAGGGCTGTGCTTAATCCTGCACCTCCCGATGCGCAAATTACCTGGGAAGCAACCGGACGAACAATAACCTCACCTTCCGTGGGAGGAGACAGGAAAACAGCCCACATCAATAGAAATCCTGCATCTGGTATGCGAATTCCAATAAAAATTAAAGTTGGTGGCAATGATGTGTATGAAGGATTGGCCTGGATCATATGGACTGCAGCGCCAGTTGTAGCATTAAGTCCTGCTCCTTATGCAGCTGTTGGGGCAACTTTTACTCAATTTTCAGGAACCATTACCTTTAGATATGCCATTCAACCCGCTACAGTGGTAACATCGGGTACGGATATACCAAATTTGACAGGGGTAAATACCAGTTTGGCTGGCGCTGTGGTAAATCCCCCTAGAGTACCTGCTGGAGATACGAATGTTCAAAATAGCGGAGCAGCAACTCTAAATGGTGGAGCTGACAGGAAATGGGATGTATCAAGACAAAATATTCAAAAACCTATCAACCTTGCAAATGTACCTAATTCGGTTGCGAATGCCACTAGTCAAGGAGCTGGGGACTTATTTGTTTTGTATACTAATTTTCCAAGTGATAATTTAGCGGGGAACGATGATCGCGGAACAGGTGATGAAGACAATAATCCTTACGTTGCAGGTACAGCTGGTCTGGGTAATATTGGCTCATCAGATTCTCCCAGTAGACCTATATTACATTCTGACGGATCCGTAGGAGATACTTTTGAGATGAGACTGCACTTTAAAGAATTTTGTCGGTTGCTGCTAGATACCACGTGGTATCCAATTTCTGGCTTTAGTCTTTGGAAAATTCATATGCGGGCACGTAAAGTAAGTGAAGCAACAGATGGAAATGATTATGATGGTGATGGCCTTATGAATAAAGAACTTTGGATTGACAATACCTCCGTTCTACAACAAAATAATACAGGATTTTAAAATGAAAAAGTATAGTAAGAATACATTAAAAAAGAATGAGATCAATAAAGCCAAAGGTGAATTTAAGGAATTGATAGACGCCAAATCTACTTCAGATTCTCTTAAATTGATCAAAAAAGCAGGTGAAGATTTGAAAGAGGATAAATTGAAATCATTTGAACTAACGAACCAGGGAATAGATAATGTTTTGGATAGTATTAAAGAAGAGAATATACCGGATCTAATTGAGATGTTGGAGCAAATCGAATACCCTATGTTCGGTGGAGAAGAGAGAGCTATCTATTTTAATATGGTGAATAAAATTGCGGATAAAATTTGTTCACTTACCGATATTGAAGGTATTGGAAAAGGTGCATTCAATCCGGAAGATTTGAATAAATTGTTGAATTCTGCAAAAGATTGGTGCGAAAAACATGGTTCTTGAAATGAACCATATAAGCCATGTTTTTAATCTTTAATTCAACTAGTTATGAACTATATATCATGCAAATTATATGCAAATAATATCTCTACATATCGCTTTTAATTTGTCTTGTTTATTGATGTTTGGATCATGTAAATCACCCTCAAACATTGAGATGGTGAATTTGTATTCGAATCCTTTGATATGTGGACCCGCTGAAAATGTACAATTCACAAAATACAGATCAATGGTACTCGAAGGTATGCGGGATCATAATACAATCGCAATGAATAACGGTCTTGATTCTTTGTTTGAAATATTAGGTACTTCAAATTTTCTATCTCAAAAATCCGAAGTCGCGAAATTCCTGGAAAGCTTGATTGAAGATGATATCAATTTAATTGATCGCGCCAATTATGAAGGACAAAAACCACCTAAAGAAGCAATAGCTGCTCTTCTTAAAACCTCGGACAGGAAATGTTTTCGTCTATTACAACTTATGAATGCAATGGACGGTCGTCTGTTAACCATAATTGGAAATGAAGATGCAGGTATTGGAAGGGCAACACACCTGAGATGCAGATATATTGGAGATTTATTGATCATGGCAAAAATGGACAGGACGTTAGAGGAGTATTGGAAAGACCATGAATTGAATAAAGATCAAAAGCTTACGAATTATTATTCTTCTAATTGCTCAACTGAATAAAATGACTAAAACTCGCAAATTGGAATATTTCGAAGATCAACTCAAGACTTCTCCGCAAGGACTGGCAGTATTGCAAGTGATACGTCAGCATGCAAAAGAAGTTGTCTATTTGATCCGGAATAATCGAGCGACTATGGTTTGTTGGCAACGATACATGGGACCAAAATTTGTGCGTTCTGTCGTCGATAGTGGGTTTGAAGACAATGTCAATTTTATCAAGGAAGTAAATGGCATCACTATGGAATCGCTGGTGCTTGCCATTGCAGAAGTACTGCAAGACAATGGATCAATTGAATTGAAAAGAGCGATAGGAAAGTATACGCTTCCAGTGTTAAAAACGCTCAGATCATCTTCATCCCTTAAAGAAATTATACAATCTATTCACCAATACGAATTCAGTTATTGAGATGGCAAAAGACATTTACATACCAAGAGATGAAATAGTCGATATGAACAAAGAATTCGACAAGGTAAGAGACAAAGTTGAGAAGGAATTGATGAAATTACCTGATGTGTTGGCGGTTGGTGTAGGATTAAAAGAAACGGCAGGCGAACTCAAAAGAGAACTTTGTTTTAAGGTAACCGTCCAAAAGAAGAAATCCAAACGCAGCATTAAGAAAGACCACCGAATTCCAGAAGAAATTTTTGGTTTTAAGACGGATGTTGTTGAAGTAGTAGTTTCGCAGCCCCCAACCGATAGAAGTAAATACAGACCTTTAATTGGAGGGTGTCAGATTGCGTCCTCTACGAAATCGGGAGTTGGTACTTTGGGGTGCTTGGCCAAAAGAAATTCAGATAATAAGATTGTATTGTTAACCAATTGGCATGTTGTAGTAGACAACGGCGCAGCAGTTGAAAATGAACGTATCGGTCAACCCAACCATAATGGGTGCTGCTCTTGTTGTGCTACTGGAGAAATTGCCGTTGTATCGGCAGGATTTCTCGATAACACGCATGACTGCGCGATTGCGGTTTTAAATGGTCAGGAAGGCGATACCATACCCGAAGTGCGATACATAAATGAAATTTTGGGGATTGGTGCAGTCGCTGGTAGTGCAAATCCCTTAGGCGGAGAAACCGTTTTTAAATATGGAAGAACAACTGAACTAACACGCGGAATTATTACGAACGATAACACTGTAATTGGCGTAGATTTTAGTGATACGTACGATGGATTTGGAACAATTACCAGACCCGGTGTTACCGTACAGGGACAACCTGTAGGAACAAGTTTTATTGATTTTGGAGATTCAGGATCTGTTTCGGTGAATGAGCTTAATCAAGTCGTAATACTCAATTGGGCGATTCAAGGCGGAGGTAGAATCTCGCAAGTTGAGACAGATCTTGGAATTACTATTTTAGACAGTTCTTTTCCAACCACTGCCAACAAGTCGGGTGTGCCTTTAGGCGGTACTGCCATTTCATCCACCCCTATTCCAGCTCCACATTTTCTCGAACAGCTACAAGATCAATTGAATGCATCCGCCACTGGTAGAATACTCTCAGAATTATTTGATATCCATCAAAAAGAAATACTCGCATTGGTCCGCAAAAACAGAGAAGTGATGACGGCATGGCATCGATATCAAGGTCCCGCATACCTTTCTCATATGTCGATCAGTGCAAAACGAAATAAGCCCGTTCCTCAGGAAATAAATGGCATCTCACTACAGAATTTACTTTTGAAAATGACAGCTGTTCTGAAACGAAACGGAAGTCCCGAGTTGAAGCAAGCAGTAGAAAATAATTACTTGACTGTGATAGAAGTCTTTGCAAGTGGAAGCAAACTTGAAGAGTGGAAGAGGAATCTGGATGAATTGGATAATAAATTAATCGATAAAACGCAAATTCATGCCTGAACAAGAAGTTGGTACTTTGGAAGCAATAGGCCTGGAATTATCCAAGGTTTTTATTCCATTAAAAGAAAGAGTGGAAGCAGGAGAGATTTTGCTGCTACTGGCAGAACTTGGAGTCGATTTTCCAAGCAGGCTGATAGATGCTCCGGGTGCTGGTGGGTTTACAGACGCAGTGACAGGTGTTACCGATAAGGTAGATGATATGATCAATGTGGTCAAGGCCCTTATGCAAGCGATCAAAGAGGAAGAATATGGCACCACTGCCGAGAAATCAATAGAACTAGTAGAATTAATTGCCGGATTCGTTGAAGATTTCCAGACCATCGCAGACGAAATTAACAGCAAAGGACCTTACACCGATATTTCAGGACCAGAGCTTTCTGCCTACCTGGAAGATTTTGCGGTTAACTTGCTGGAGTATCTTCTCATTGGTTATTTAAAAACTTCAATCCCACTCTTTGTCTATATATTAGAATTCTTTGGTATTGTGGAAGAAACCATTGAAAATGAAGGTTCTCTCAATCCAGCCGTTCCACAATACACCAAAAGTACCTTTCATTTCAATAGAGTTTCTGACTTTTTGGATAATCCGGCAACCTTGGCCCAAAACCTGTACGGGTGGGGTGGAAATGATGCTCAGGGCAATCCATTTACCGGAGATAAGCTCTTTCAGAAATCGGCTAAAATTATTTCTGCCATTGGATGGCCTGCGGTCTACGATAATAGCGGCGCACAGCCTGAATTAGATCTCTTGATGTTTCGATTCGAACCCAGAACCGATTTATCACCTAGAGGAATTGAAATATCAGTAGATGAACCTTTGAGCGCCACAACTACTCAAACCATAAGTCTTGGAAACTCTAGTCTTGAATTGGGGTTCAATGGCTCCTTGGGTGTTGGAACCAGTATAATTATTCAACCGAATGGAAATTTCGAAGTCAACATTCCACCTGCGTTAGGAATAGAATTGGACGGTGGAGCTTCGATCAAGTGGATTGCTAAAAATGAGGACAATACGCCCTTTGTTATTTTTGGTTCTCCAACTGCGAGCAGGCTTGAAGCGAAAGAGATATCGACCATGCTCAGCTCAGAATTTAATTGGGATGTAGGAGCCAGTAAGGCAGATGTTGACGTGGGTTTTGAATTCGAAATTAAAGAAGGAAAGGTAATTATCAAGCCGGGTAGCCCAGATGGTTTCTTGGCTCAAATTCTTCCGGAAGATGGAATAACTGCGGAATTCAATATTTTGGCAGGAATTGAAACGGATCGTGGATTTTATTTTGAAGGAAGTGGAGGATTAAAGATTCAGTTCCCAACCAATCTATCCCTCGGGCCTATTTTGATCCAGGCATTAGCCATAGAAATAGGAGTTGGAGCATCGGGAATACCAATTGGAATCGGAGCAAATGTTGGTTTGGAAATAGGCCCTTTCGCTGCGATTGTAGAAGGCCTAGGTGTAAAATTGGATATTACCTTCCCTGATGATAAGAAGGGTAATCTGGGACCAGTGGATATGGACATCGGATTCAAACCACCAACCGGAGTTGGTTTGTCTTTGGATGCAGGTTTAGTGAAAGGCGGTGGATTCCTTAGATTTGATTTTGAGGCAGGAAAATACACAGGAATTCTGCAATTGTCCATTAAGGAAGTAGTTAATGTTGTCGCCATTGGAATTATTACGACCAAAGGACCAAACGGAGAAGAAGGACAATTTTCCATGCTACTCTTAATTACGGCGGAATTCACTCCGATACAACTTGGCTTCGGATTTACACTTAATGGAGTAGGAGGACTAATCGGTGTACACAGAACCATGAATCTGGATGCCCTTAGGTCCGGTGTGAGAACCAATGCATTGGACAATATTTTGTTCCCATCCAATCCAATCGCCAATGCCACCCAAATCATCAGTGACTTGGAAACCGTATTCCCACAACAGCAAAACAGATATTCGTTTGGGTTAATGGGAAAATTGGGATGGGGTACTCCTACATTGATCTCGCTCGAGATTGGATTAATGCTTGAGGTGCCAAATCCCGTGGCCTTGGCCATATTGGGCGTCATAAAAATGGTATTGCCCACCGAAGAAGAAGCGTTGCTCAAATTGCAGGTTAATTTTGTGGGAATTATTGACTTCGAAGCAAAGTACATTACATTCGATGCCTCATTATTCGACTCCAAATTGTTGACCTTCACATTAGAAGGCGATATGGCATTGCGAATAAAGTGGGGTAGCGATTCAAATTTCCTTTTCAGCGTTGGAGGTTTCCATCCATCCTATACGCCGCCGCCACTTGATTTGCCGGAAATGAAAAGGTTGACGATTGGGTTGTTAACAGGTAATCCAAGATTAACCGTAACGAGCTATTTTGCCGTAACGTCAAATACCGTGCAATTTGGAGCCGCCGTTGATTTTTACTTTGGTGTGAGCGGTTTTAAGGTTATTGGTTATTTGCATTTTGATGCATTGTTCCAATTTAATCCATTCTATTTTAATATCTCTTTGGCAGCGGGTCTTGGTGTATATTTAGGAAGTTCTGAAATATTGTCTATTCATCTTAGTGGATCGCTGGAAGGACCAACACCGTGGCACATCACTGGTAAGATAAAGTTCAAGATTTTCTGGGTTGTAAATGTGAATGTAAGTGTGGAAACCACTTGGGGAGAAACACGAAATACCTCACTGCCGGATATCGACGTGATGCCAAAGTTGCTTGAAGCACTGGAAAATAAAGCCAATTGGCTTACTCCTTTGGAATCTACTGGAGATAATCCGGATCAATTGGTAAGTCTGCGCACAATAGAAAATGACAGTGAAAGCATCATTGCGCATCCAAATAGAAGCTTATCAGTAAGTCAAAAAGTGGTTCCACTTGATATAAATATCGATAAATTTGGTACCCAAAATCCAGCTGATTACCAACGATTTGAATTAGAGCTAACGGATGATGATGATGTTGCTTTTAATTCAAATAATTTGAAAGAAGAATTTGCCCCGGATAGCTTTTTTAGCCTAAAGGAATCGGAAAAGCTAAGTAGGCCATCGTTTGAAAAGTACAACAGTGGATTGGAAGGCACTGGCTCCTCTGAATTGACCTCAGATTACTTCCGGGTTCGGGATGTAGAATATGAACAAATTATACTGGATGAACCGGATCCGGCACCTGTAACAGTTGGCATGGCAGCCCTTGAATTTGCCTCTTTTGTGAGAAATGGATCGATCGCCAAAAGTGCGCTGAGTTATAAGAATTCGGCAGAAGCAGTATTGGCTCCGAATAAAATTACCATCGCCGATGATGCGTATACCATTGTAAATATCAATGATCTGTCCGCTGTCAATACGATTCAGCATGGCAGTATTATGGAAGCTGAACAAGCCATGCAAACGCTTATGACCGACCAACCTGAATTGGCGGATCAATTGGAAATTATTCCTTCATTCGAACTCGATTTAGTATGACAGATATACTCGCAAAATATACGTTTCTGCCTTGGATGAGGAGAGGGCTTTCTACCAAGATCAAAGAGAAGGACAATTTCAATGATTTCTCTTCTCCGCCCTCGGGAGGTTGGACATTAGAACGTCCGGAAATGATCGTGAAAGCCAAGGTTACTGCTAAAAATGGGGGAACAACGGATAATGAAGAAGTGGAACAACAGGTAAAAGTAGTAGGTCCTGGTGATATCATCGGCATTGATCACAGAATAGTGGTAAAAGTCGAACCCAGAAATTGGATTACGAATTTCGAACCGAATTATTTCCCTTACATAGAGTTTTACGAAGAAGATTTTCCGTGGAGATATTCACCAGCTTCGCCCGATGCAAATAAATTAAGACCCTGGTTGACTTTAATTGTACTCAAGGAAAGTGAATTTACTAAGGACAAGGTTCTGTTTGATAAATTACCTTCGATTCTGGTAAATGCTTCAGAAGATGATGCTCCTGGAACTACGGGCGCGGCTGGCTCTGCTTTTCCTGATCCGGGACAATTATGGGCATGGACCCATGTGCATCTCAACGGGGATGTAGATCCTACTGCGAATAATTCGATGAATCCAGGAAGCGCAGCAGATTTGGAATCAGCTCTCAATCGATTCAAACAACTTCTTAACGCCAATCCCGATCAAGCTTCGGCCAGAATGATGTGTCCGCGTAAACTTGATGCAAATACCAATTATTTCGGATTTCTGATACCTACGTTTGAAACGGGTAGATTGGCTGGGTTGGGTGCAGATGCTACAATTATTGCAACCCATAAAGCACAAGAAGCATCGTTCGGAGCGGATCATTTGACGGATGCCGACCACCAAATTTATGCCGATCACTTTCCGGTGTATTACGAATGGCAATTTACTACGGGTGATGTGGGAGATTTTGAATCTTTGGTACGGAAACTTGAGCCCCGTGAAGTGGATCGAAAAGTAGGGAAACGTGAGATGAATATTCAGCAACCCGGGTACGGTGTAAAACATGGTGATGGAGAGATCCATAATGATGGTATGCTGTATCTTGAAGGTGCAATGTTGCCTCCACGTACTGGCCCTGAGCCCGATCGAGAAGCATTTCCCTGGTCTACCGATGCACCTGATATGGCTTATATGGTAAGTCTTACTCAATTGGTCAACCTGGGTGAAGATATTCGGAAGGCGACTTTTGATCCTGCTCAGTTTTACAACAACAATCCATTTGGATATGAGGAAGGGGAGGAGAGTCTGGAAGATGATCCAATAATAAGTCCGGATTTATATGGTCGATGGCACGCACTTCGAGATACCTTGGACGCTCGACCGATTGCCATCACAAATGATCCTTCATGGTTGTACGAGGCCAATGTTGATCCTCGAAGCAGAGCAGTGGCAGGATTAGGAGTGCAACACGTGAAGAATAATCAGGAAAAACTCATGGATCGTGCCTGGGGTCAATTGGGCGATGTCATCGAAGCCAATCGAAAATTGAGATGGGGGCAGATTGCGAAAAAAAGCAGCGAAGCCAATTATAAGAAGCACATTAAATTTCAAAAAGCTGAACAGTTTAATGCGATAACCAATAAGGTGTTTCGAAGGGTGAAATATGATTCATCTACGGCATATATGAAGATAAAAGAAAGTGCGGTAAGCAATGCCACCCAATCGTATGCGTATCGAAAAATTGAACGGCCTCAAAGTCCAATCATGAAACGTCTGGACCCCAAAAATGAGGTTTTTACCAATAATTCCCTAAGAGTATCAATGGGTACTGGAAGCCTTAAGTCTGTTGATGATAAGACGTATTCGGATGATAATCTTGCACATTTTCCTTTAGATGCTGCGGATGCGAATGTCACAACCATTTCACAATACAATGCAAGTGCCCCGGTATTTGCGACCATGTTGCCCAATGCCGTTGAATTTGCTCCGGATATCGATTCGGAATTGAGGTTCAAAACAGCGGTAAATTCTTATCAATCCTATTTTGAAAAAGTAAACTGGCAGGATAAAGCAGATGCTCCGACTATTACGTTGGCCGATATAGTGGGTTTTGTAGTCAATAAGATCAATCCAAAGTTTATACTGCCCAAGAGGGTATACGACAGACTTCGCCTGCCCGGCTATATTGCACCACCAGCGGACAAGATTGTACCCGTGATGGCCTATCCATTTTTTGATCAGCCCATGTATCAAGCTGTGAAGGAATTGGGTGTGGATTACCTTATCCCCAATTTGGACTTGATTCCCAACAATACCATCACCTTGTTGGAATCCAATCAAAAGTTCATTGAAGCCTTTATGCTGGGATTGAATCATGAAATGGGAAGAGAGTTGCTTTGGAGAGAGTATCCTACCGATCAAAGAGGAAGTTATTTCAGACAATTTTGGGATTCGGCAGACGCTGTACCAAAACTGGATCAAACAGAAGAGGACGTTGCCCGGGATAATTTGGATATAGAGGAAATCCATAAATGGCCCACTAATGAAAATCTGGGAACACACAGCCCTCGTCCTGGGGCTGAGACGGGTCTGTTGATATTGGTGGTAAGAGGAGATTTACTAAAAAAATATCCAGATACCATTATTTATGCCCAGGAAGCTAAGTTTCCCAGTGACACGACTGACTTTTCAGAGATTCCAAGAGAATTGGCAACTGAAAAACGATACCCACTTTTTTCTGCGGTAATAGAACCGGATATCCACTTTTTTGGATTTGATTTGGATTCGGAGACGGCTCGGGGAAGTAGAGAAGAGGAAAAGCCTGGATGGTTTTTCATTCTACAGGAAAGACCAGGCGAGATTAGGTTTGGTTTGGATGTTAGTGAGGCTTCTACAGGGCCGAATTCCTGGAGTGATTTGAGTCGGGGGAATGCTGCTTTTAAGGGGCAGCATTTGGATGCCAAATTAAATGAGGTGGTGACATCTTCTCCTGCCAATAGCGAAATCAGCAATAAACAGGTGCTTTGGGGAGAAAACTCGACCAATTTTGCGCAAATCCTCTATCAAGACCCAGTTTTACTTGCAGTTCATGGAGACGAAATGATCCCATAACCCAAACCACATTAAAATTATTGAAGTATGTCAATAACTCAAACGAAATTCAAGTCGCTCCAACAAAAGACGAAAACGAAAAGAGCAAAACTTAGAACCGAAAAGTCCAGGTTGAAGAAGCATTTGGCTGAGTTGACATCAAAACAAGCTGCATTGAAGTCGGCGATGGCAAATGGTGCCAGAGTTACAAGTGCCAGTGTGAAATCGATTCAGAGTCAGATCAATAAATTGCAGGAAAATATTGTCAAAGCACGAGACACAATTGAATCATTCGAACTAGAGATAACGGAAACGTTGGATGCCCTAATATTTTCCGCGGATCCTAGAGATCAAATTGAAATGTTGGATGATAGCATTCCCATTTTTTTAGCACCCATTCGAGTTGAAACTCGATTTATAACCGTCAAGCATATTGCCAGAGTTGATAGAGAAAAGCTTCCCTCTGATTTTTCTTCTGACCCGGGAGGAATATTTGATGACGGAATAAATGATTTTAATGAAATATCTATTGGGACAGTTTTTAAGCAGGTGCAGAAGCTGCCAGTTATTGAGGATACAGAAGAGCTATGGATTAGAATATTTCCTGATGATTTGGCTGTACATACACATGAAGAAGAGCTGACTGAAATAGAAAAAAAGGCTGCACAGACGTATTGGAGATACATATGGAGGGCAGCAGATAATGACGGCCTGAGAATCGGTGCATGGCGAGGAATTGTCGCAGGCCGAGGACCTGAACGAGCGGCTTGGATTGCGCGACAAATGACACCCACCAATCCAGATGACCAGCCCAAATCTGTTGTTTCTGATGAGGATGATTTGCCAGTAGAACCTGTTTTTCCTTCGTTGGATGATCGGGAAAATACTTGGTCGGAGGCACCACACTCACGCATCATGCCCGAGCGATTTGTTGTGCGACTCTACAAGGGAGATGCATTTCGTGAAGTAGTTGGTAATAATATTCCTGAACCTCTGCATTTGGGTATTAATCCACATGCCGAAGGCGATGAATTGGAGTCTGAAAATGGATCTATCCAATTAAAAGACAAAATTAAATGGCTGCAGGAATTCGATGAGGCAGAAAAAATTGGAATGGCCATTCGAGTTCCTCTTGAACTGGAAGAGGAAAAGAAATTTACTAAAATCTTGGTGTTGGGAATCAAAGCATCCGCTGATCAAGATGAAGGACAGGCATTGATGGAAGGACTAATTGATAATCATCATTATACTGCAGGTGGATTTTCGGTTATTCCACAAGGAACTGCCACCAATAACACAGAGGACAAGGAAAGTGGCTATACCGCTCTCAATTCGAATGAAGAGGATCTATTTGATATAGAAATGGGCAATGCATTATTTACGCCAACACATGTTGACAAAAACAAAACAGATGGTCAACATTTGGCCGATGCATTGGGAATTGAATATTCCGCGGTACAAAACATTAAGTATGCAGATCAAACCGATATTAAAGATGCCATGTGCATGAATCAGGCATTATGGCCGGTCACTTTTGGGTATTATCTGCCGCAAATGATGCATCCTGTTTTTTCAGAATCTGATATTATCAGAACAAAAGAGCATTTTGGAAAATATGTATTGGGAAGAGGAAGGGTTCCGGCTATTCGAATCGACAATCAACCCTACGGTATATTGCCAACGACAGCTTTTAAAAAATGGAAATACAATACTAATAGTGCCCATCATAAATATTTAAGAGGCCTGCAAAACGAAATATTGAAAAACCTGGAAGTCACATGGAACAACCTGGTTAAGAAAGTGAAAACCGCTAATTCCAAAGCAAATCAGGGAAATGTAGAAAAACTATTTGTAGATGTATTGGGATTGCACGCCTCAAGCGTAGAATATTATCAACGGTATGTCACAGGGCCATATCTGTTGTGGAATATGCACAACTACAGTAGAGTTATAACTTCTTCAATTAGTCAACCAGAAAATATTTCCTACGCCAAGTCCCTTGATTTTTTTGAGTTGTTTGGTGATCAGGATTTCGCCTTCAGTTTTCCACCGCGATTGTTTGACTTTTTCTACAGCAGGGATCATAAGTTTTTGGATGGTCCGGTCATCGACCCGATTGGAATTCATGAGAATAAATTTTTGACCGCACTTGGAACGGATGATGAAAACTATATCGATTGGCTTTTGAAGAGCAATTGGCATCAGATTAAACATGAGAACTTTTCTACCATTGGAAATGCCAATGTCAAGGCTCCCAATTCACTCTTGTATCTCATGTTGCGACATGCTACCTTATTGGAGTATACCCGAACAGGATTTACGATTTTGGCAGAGTTGGGAATCGCATCGCAAGTAGCGTATTATGATACCGAATTCACGAATATCACCGGAATCAATTTTGACAATATTGAACTCAGGGAGATGGTAAAGGCAGGAGTCCTGTTTAAAGAAGGAATGAAGGTTGAAAAGAAAATTGACAAAGAGATTGATAAAGAATTCACTCGAAGAGAAGAAGCTGGTGAATTAACTGGAATGAATATCAACGAAATCAGAGCGGCGCGATCAGAACTTAAAGACGCCAAACTCTCTGATACTCGAGCAGAACTTTTAGAGAAAGCAGAACTTGAGGTGGAATCCGTTTTAGGTACCCAATTTGCCAAAGTTAGTAAGACTGAATTGTTGTTCGAACCACAAGTGGGACTCAATGGGATAAGCGTGGCATCTTTGATTTGGGATGATCTTCAAAAGCCGAAAAGTCAAAGCCAATACGAAATTATGCATGATCTGAAGAATAACCTGGAATGTCTCAAAGGGCTTTCTACCGCTAAGCTCGAACGATGTTTTGCGGAGCATATTGATCTTGCAAATTATCGATTAGATTCTTGGTTTTACAGTCTTGTGTTGGAACGGTTGCAAGCATTAAGAGGTTCTGGCAGTACAAGAAAAAAAGGGCTATATATTGGCGCTTATGCATGGTTGGAAAATTTGTACAAGGGATCATACAAGGCAGTTCATTATCGGGAAGTAGATATCAAGAAAGAGCGTGTATTAATACCTGAAGTGGCGGAAGTGAGTTTTGGGGCAAATGTAGATTTGGATATTGCCATCAGTGGAATAAAATCGTTTGAATTTGACCAGGGAAAACTAAATTTGAATCTTCCATCTGCTGTGTTGTCCCATCCGGACGCGGCAATAGGTTTTGCCTCGGCCAGGTCAACTGCTTCGGCGAGTTCTATCCAGAAAAATTTGATTGCTACTGGTGCGAAGACGCTTTTTATCGACCAGAGCACGACCAAATTAAAAGTTGCAAATCCAGCTTTTATCAGTTCAGTAGCTGTTGATAAAATCGTGCCGCCATTCGCATACTTGGGAAATGCAAGCGATGGAGCCGGACAGATCACCTACGATATTACCAGTGATCGATACATTAATAAACCAAGAGAGGATTCTGAAAACCAAGGATTTATTCATGCACCTTCGATCAATCATGCTACTACAGCTGCGGTCTTAAGAGCGGGATACGAAACGCATCGCTTGAATAACGGCTCCAATGAAGATGCATTGGCTATCAATATCAATTCGGAAAGAGTACGAAAAGCATTGTTCTATTTAGAAGGGGTGAATAATGGTCAGGAGTTGGGTGCACTTCTTGGTTATCAGTTGGAAAGAGGACTTCATGATCATAGCGAAGAATTAGACGAGTTCATATATGATATGCGACTGAAATATCCCTTTGTCTCGGGCAGAGTAACAGATTCTTCCGGAGTCACAAGTATAGATAAGGCGGAAGCGTACAATGTGATTAATGGAATGGAATTATTGGAGAATAGTGAAGATCCCGAAGACGATTATCCCTATGGAATTTCGAATATGCCGGTGGATGCAGCAAGAAAGAATGCCATAATCGGTGAAGTAAGAAAAATGCACGATGCCATAGATGGAATTAATGACTTGCTAATGGCAGAATCGATGCATCAGGTAGTGTTGGGCAATTATCCAAAAGCAAGCGCCATATTAAGAGCTTTGGGCGGAGATCCGTTGGCTATCAATCCTGATATAATAAAAACACCCAGAACATTCGATGTTTTGAACCATAGAGTGGGTTGTCATTTTGATCTTTCAGCGAATGGTCATAAGATTTGGACAACTACTGGAACGCCAAGATCGATTGCAGCGCCACACCTGAATCGATGGATCGCCAACCTTGTTCCTGATCCCGATAAAATAATCATTCATTATCAATATCATAATCTTGATGCGGAAGGTCAGCCATCCAATAGTACATCAGACACCTTGAAGATGAGGGATTTGGGTATTGAGGCTATCGACTTAATCTTCCTTAATGGATTCAATAAATCTGAAGGAGGGACAACGGATTTGCTCAATTTATTGAATTACCATGTACGAAAAAACGAAGCAAATGCCGACGATGTTGAAGTGCAAATCTCTTTAGCGGATCGATCCGGTTTTTCCAGCGATGAATATTCCTATTTTGAGATTCAAGCACTTTTGGATCAATTGGGAACCCTCGTTGGGGAGAGTAGAGCACTCAGACCCTCAGATTTTCTGTTGTCATCGAGTCACGACGAACAGGTAAGTGCCAATCCAGGTCTGGGATACAATTTGACCAATTTGACCAATAGAATGCAAGATGTTATTGAATTGACCATGTCTAATGGAGAACGTGGTTTTGCGGGAGTTCTGGTAGATTTAGAAAGTGGAATTGCATCTGCTGAGACGGTAACCGAAGATGTTGCTACCCATGTAACCGGAGTTTTGGATGGATTGCGGAATGCACTTCATGGAGCGGCTACTTTGGGTATTCAAAACGCAGAACCTCCAACGGTGGTGGATATTACTTTTGAGATCAGCCAGAAATTATTAGAGACAGCCTATCCGGCACTGGAAGAGATGAAGGCTAAAAAAGTGGAAATTGATCGCTATATCTCTGACCTGTCCTCAGTGAGTGATGATGAAATGAAAATAAAAGTTTTAGAAGGTCTGGGTAAAGCGACTTTTGGCAGGTCATTTAAAGTATACCCTGAATATGAGTTGTATAACCAAGGCCAGATTCAGTCTGCTATGGATTATGCCGATTATCTGGACTTTGCCGGAGATGATGCAGTGGATCATTGGTTGCATGGAATATCTCCAGTACGAAAACGAATGAGAAATCTGAATCAAGTGGGTTTGTTAGCAAATGCACTGGGAACGGATAATGGTGTTTTGGACTTTTCAGTAGCGCAGATACCTTTAGAACCTTTGGATAATGCGCTCGCTCCACAAACAAGATGGTTGGGAGTACAATTTCCGGAAGATTACGACATCCCGGATGAAAATCTATCGATGCTTTTCTTTGATCCCGCAGGGTATAGTGCCAGTGGTTTACAAGCCGGGATGATGATCGACGAATGGGTGGAAGAAATGCCTCATGATCGCGTTCAGACCGGTATGTCAGTACACTATAATAACCCCAATTCAGAACCACCCCAAACCTGCCTGTTAGCCGTTTCGCCAAATTTGGATGGCAAATGGTCCTGGGATGATCTTATGGATACCTTAGTGGAAACACTTGATTGGGCAAAGAAAAGAGCAGTCGATCCAGATATTTTGAATAATTCTATTTATCCGCAGGTTCTTCCTGCCATTTATGCTGCAGTGAGTGCTTCGGATGATACACCTACGTTGGATTTTGGTAGAAATGTTGTGCCAGAACCGATCAAAGGAATATTTGGAATGATCAAGGTTCAGGATTATGGAATACGGATGGTCGATTTTGATGACTTTTTAATTGATGATTTATGAATTTAGCAGAACTAAGACATGTAATACAGTCAAATCAAGCACTTTCAGTCTATCAATTGGCTATTCTTGATTTTTTGAATGGTGCAAAAAAAGCAGCGGATATTGCAGGAAACGAGCCTAGTTTTGGACCCGTTTCTGATGACCCCAGGTATAGAGGGCGTGGATACGATATAGGGCATAAAGTAGCTCAGCGTATTCTGTCAAGAAGAAAAGAAGTTGGAGGTAAATTCACCAGTATCGATCAATTGGCCAATATACCGTATTTCGGTGTCGATAAATTGCAAGACCTGGTGTATACCTATATGAAATTGAGATCTCCCGTACCCACAGGTCTTGGACAGGATTTTGATGATTTCATAATGGCATTGAGTCGTTTGGAGATCGTTGCATATCGAAAAGGGTTCTCACCCATTGAGACGGTATCTTTAGTACGTAAGTTATTCTTTGATCAAAAACTAAAGACGAATTCTTTCGATAAGGATATTATTTTGAATTGGGAGAATATCGTGCCGGATAGCAGAGGCCTGAATCTTCCCAGCGCATGGGTTACTTCTACGAGTTCGATTAATGCAATGGATTTCATTACTACCCATCCGAAAATTAGAATTGGAGGGGATTTGATCAATGTACATTTATTGATTGCCGGAATTGAAGCCAAATTGAGACCGGCAAGTATTGTTACCGGGCACGCTTCTGTGATGCTTAAATCAAGTAAGGAATTTGCAGGGTTTATGCTGCCACTGGCAAGTACAACCTATCAAACCTTGTTCAACGAGCGGATTGGAGCCAATTCGGATTTTCAAATCAATCCCGAAGTTATTCAAGGCATTTACGATAAAGAGCTAACTGAGGCCGAATTCAAAACCATCGCAGACATCCACGCCATTGCGTTAAATTCTTCCTTGTCGTTAAGTTGGAATTTGTTGAATTATTACACGAATTCGGAAAAACCATCCAAATCCCGATATACTAAATTAGCTATTTCCCTGGGCCTTGGCGAGTATGAAGATGGCTTTTTGTCTAAGGACAACAATGAGACGCGCACTCTGTGGGTAAACAAAATGAATAACAGCACTTTCTTTTTGCTAAATCGTAACGGCAAAAGAGCTTTGGTTACTCGTATGATCAATGGTAAGGAAAAGGATGAGGGATATAAAACCTATCGAATCGCCAATTCTTTTGTGTTAGACAATTTCTTTGATCGTCTGTTGTTGTTGGTCGGATTGGAGCAGAATGAACCGCAAGTGATTTCCTGGAATCGATTGGAGGCAAGACCGAGGACCGATGATTTTTCACGTGCACTGCGTGCGGAGGTGCGCGATGCATTGTGGTTTATCTCGCGACAATGGCAATTTGGAGAATTTACCGCAGAAGATACCGGTTCGGCGTTGGAAATGAGGGTAGACATGCAGACTTCACAAGTTGAAAAATATTCTCTCAAAAAACAAACGGCCATTGAATACGATGTGAATGTACCAATGGAAGCGATTGTAGAAACCGATGCAGAAGGCCCGGATTTAACCCAGCGAATGGAAATGGGTATGTATTTTGAGAAGTTGATTCGAGAACAATTGAGTTCTTTTGCGGCCAGTACGATTGAAAAAGTTATAGCAGATTTCAGGAAAAATAGTACTATTCAATTTAATCTGCCAACACCAAAGGAAGATTTTCCCGCTATTTATTCGAATCCGGATATTGTGAAGCATCTGGCTGCCATATCAATGGGGCGTATGCTGGATGGTGCAGCATTGTATGCGGAAATAATTGATGGAAGTGATGCTTCGGACTTTGTGGTTTCTGTAAGCAGTGCGAACGCAAAAGACAAGGTAAATGTCGCCCTTGAAAAATTTAAAGATTATTATGTTTCCATCTTTGTGAATCCACTGAATAGTGCTGTTTCAGCATGGAATCCTCAGCAATTGGAACATCAATTCCATGTTTCTGTACCAGACAGTACATCGAGTTACTCCGTGCTTAGTACCAATGAATATGCCAATGGGCGATTGGATTGGTACAGCTTTGATTACGAAAGCAATAAGCCGGATAGCTATTCCAAATCACTAACAAATGACGATGTCACTCAAGACAAAGTGCAACGCAAGTTGATTTCACTTTTACCTTCTGATTTACAATATCCCGGAATGCCTATGTCGAGATGGTGGCAGTTTGAAGACTATAAATTAAATATTGGTGGCATCGGGGTGAATACCAACGAATTACCCAAATTGCTCATGGCGGAATTTGCCCTGATCTACAGCAACGATTGGATGCTCATCCCATTTGATGTGGGAGTAGGAAGTCTATGCGAAGTAAAAAGTCTTGTGGTAAGAGATGTTTTTGGACAGTACACCTCAATTCAAGCCGCAGGGACTGGCATCGAAAAAGACTGGGAGCGATGGTCTATGTTTAATCTGAATCGAATCGATAAAGGAGCAATAGAGGCGGATACGAGATTCTTTGTTCCACCGGCTGTATTGCGTACGATGGAAGGCGAACCGCTGGAGCAAGTGACATTGGTAAGAGACGAAATGTCGAATATGGTCTGGGGAATCGAAAGCAAAATTCCTGACGACATGGGGGGCTCCATGGATGGGTCGGCAGCTGCGGGGAGGTTTCATCGCTTTCTGGAAAGTGTAACTCCAACCCCTTCAACCCCTAGCAGTGAGCAGGTGGAAAACAATGCAGCCATTGATTATAAGTTGGGAACAACGGTTCCGGAAAATTGGATACCGTTTATTCCATCCAGAGTAGGCGGTGTAAACAGTCGTGAGATACAATTGCGGAGAGCAGCGATGCCACGTATCATTGAAGGTCGAACACCCGAACGAATACGTCCAAGAACCGACTTGCTCAGAACAGGATACGATGAAGAAAATGACCAATGGAACCCGTACTTCCTTTATGAAGAGGAAGTTTCACGATCGGGTGTGATCGTCAAGCGAACATGGCAACGTACCCGATGGAAAAATGGTCGTAACTATACCTGGCTGGGTAGGAGAGTGACCAATGGAAGGGGAGAAGCGAATAGTGGATTACAATTTGATTTGGTGGTGAATAAGTGAATTTGAATTGCAATTTTAGAAAGAAGAGATTAGATTTTTAATTAAAAGAAAGTTTATTGAAATCTCTCTTGGAGGTTTAAATTCATAAACATTTTATATTTAAGTCGTTTAAAATAATATTGGTAACTACACAGTCAGAATAATATTTCAAATAAAAAAGCAAATCGAGCTTTACCATTTCTAGCTCAGGATTGCCATCATGGGCTGGAATTTAGATGGAAATTCATTTTGGAGGCATTTCTTGTTAAACGGCTTCATCATTTTGAGATATTGAGCTTCCTAAGAATTGTTCAACCCATTGTTCAAAAAGGATAGGTAGTCGTAGCTTTTAAGATAACCATTTATACATATAGCCTAAACTTTTTGTATTGGTAATGAGGACCAAAATGGATGCCAGATTTTGTTCTAGAAATATTTGACGTCCAAGCGCACCAAACCTAAATTTTGAAATATTCAAGCCAAAAATATCTTTTTCACTTTTTCATAGTAAATACTATTCTTTAACGCCTCTTTTAAGTGAACACATTATCATCCATTATTCTGAATAAAAAATAAATCATGAGATTGTTCTATACCTTAATTTATTGTCTGGTAGCAGTGACACTATGTGCTCAAGAAGTAGTGTATTCCGATGAGTTTAATAACAATATTCTTTCAGTAGGCAACGAACCGAATGGATACACGCTAAATCTGGTAGATGAACAATTTCAAATCTATGGGAATGGTGCTGCGGGGCCGTGGACTGCTTTTGCGTATTTGATGCATAATGGAGAGAATACTCCTGTTTTGATTGACGCCAGCGAGGAGCCTAAGTTATACATCAAGGCGAGAGGGGAGAATCAACCCAATTTACGAATCGACTTTGAGGATGAAACTGGATATGTGACCAATCAAAATCCAGTTGAAGTTAATCTGGATAATACCTATAGAGTTTATGAACTGGATTTTGTCGGTCGGCTTTTGGATGGTGCCTACGGCGGACCTTGTCAGGTTGCTCCTTGTATTGTCGACGCTTCCAAATTACGTGCACTTGTCTTTTTTGTGAATGCACCCAACGGTGGATATTCGGGTACGATTGATATTGAATGGATTTCTATTGGTGCACCCTTGGAAGAAATAGGCGGGGATGATCTACATGAGATAAGATACAATCAGGTTTCCTATTTGACGGGAAGGGAAAAACTAATCAGTATTGTTTCCAAATCGCCTTTTGAGAACGTTGAATTCAGTGTTTTTCGCGATGGAGAGTCCACACCGATTCGGGTAGATCAGGTAAGCAGTGGTTTTATTTGGCAAGCGAGTCAGGAATATGTCGGAACAGTGGACATTAGTGCTATCGATGAAATCGGTAATTATAGATTAGAAACGGACCAACAAACTATAAATTTTAAGATCAGCGAAACTGGGTATAGTCAACTTTGTGAAGCTTCTCTTAAATATTATTATTACAATCGTGCGTCACAAGAATTGACTTCCCAATATGCCGGACCCTGGGCAAGGCCCTTGGGACATCCTGATGATGAGGTAATTGTTCATGCCTCTGCGGCTTCAGAAGACCGTCCGACAGGAACCATAATTTCCTCACCAAAAGGTTGGTATGATGCAGGAGATTATAATAAATATGTAGTGAACAGCGGTATCTCAACCTATACCTTATTGGCTGCTTTTGAACATTATCCGGAGTATTACACAAGTATGAAAATTGATATACCAGAGCAAGGAGGTGATTTACCTGATATCCTGGATGAGGTAATATGGAATTTGGATTGGATGTTGAGCATGCAAGATCCTGGAGATGGAGGCGTATATCATAAACTGACCGGTCGAAACTTTTCAGGCATTATTATGCCGCATCAATACAACCTTCCACGATTTGTAGTTCAAAAAACAACTGCTGCGGCTTTGAATTTGGCGGCCGTGGCTGCAGTTGCTTCCCGTATTTTTGCAGATTACGAAAATGTAAAACCAGGATATAGTGAGGCATTGTTGGATGCCGCCATAAACGCTTACAACTGGGCCAAGTCGAATCCAACGGTCTATTACAATCAACCCAATGATATCAGCACGGGGCAATATGGTGATGGAAATGTAAGGGATGAATTTGATTGGGCAGCAGCGGAGTTGTTTATCACAACAGGTGAAGTAACCTACAGTTCAGATATCAATGTGAATTCTATTGGCAATGGCGTTCCGGCATGGCCTTATACCGCACCTCTGGCCCTGATTTCACTTGCCCGGCATGCTACGGAGGTTGAAGCAGAACTTAATACAGGGATCATTGTGGATAAACTTTTAGCTACAGCCAATCAGTTGAGATCAATCGTTACTCAATCCTCCATGCGAGTTGCCATGTTTTATAATGATGATTTTGTCTGGGGCAGTAATGGCAATGCCGGGAATCAAATCGTTTTGCTTATTCGTGCTTATGAACTTACGAATGATGAAAGTTATTTGGATGCGGCGTATTTGGCTATGGATTATCTTCTCGGTAGAAATGGGACAGGGTTTTGTTATGTGTCCGGGTTCGGGGATAAATCTCCAAGAAGACCGCACCACCGGGCATCCGAAGCCGATAATGTAAGTGATCCCGTTCCGGGGATGGTTGCCGGAGGTCCAAATCCGGGGCAACAGGATGGATGTCCAGGGTATATCAACGGCTTTCCAGCATCTTCGTATGTGGACAGTTGGTGTTCCTATGCCTCAAATGAGGTTACCATCAATTGGAATGCACCATTTGCCTATGCAATTAATGCACTTCACTTCTATCAAACCAAAAGTACTACGGCGGTATTTAAAGATAAGCCAATCGATACGGATTTAACAGTTATTCCCAATCCGGGAAATGATATTATTCGGATACCTATGATAGAAGAATGGGATGCCCAACGGCTTGATGTATTTGATATGCAGGGAAATAATGTATTAAGATTATACAATCCTACCTCCACTAAGGTCGATGTTTCATTTTTAAATTCAGGAGTTTATGTCGTAAGTCTGGTGGGAGCTGTTCAGGTAAGAAGTACAAAATGGGTGAAAGTTGATTGATGTGATGTTAAGACGCTACGGGGATATTGTAAATAATTGATAATTAGATTAATATATCTCTGTATTGAAGTCTTTCGGATTTTTATGTAACGTTAAAAAAATATCTGAACAGTGACGAAAATAGTATGATTCGACTCCTCCTGACAAGTTTGCCGTTGGATTAATTTTAAAATCTCAAAGCGCTTTTTAGAACTCGTGGTGAAAAGGAATGGGCGTCATTTCGAAATGCACGATTACAATTCAATTGCAAATCCAAATAAAGTAAATGACGTATATTTGACGTGGTGACGTGCGTTTGACGAAGTGAAATTGTCGTATTTTTCAACGGCTTGTAATTCTACTAATTTGATGGGTCGCATTACTTTTGTTTGTGTATTTAAGTATTAGTAAAATTATATTTTGCCATTCCGCCTAAGCCTTGGCGAAGGCGAATAGCAAACCCACATCGCTTAAAAATGAGAATAATTCACACTTTATTTGTTTTGTTAATATTGACATTGAATTTATCGGCACAAGAAATCGACTTTCCCTTTACAAATACCAACTTATCGATAGAAGAGAGGGTGGAGGATTTGGTCAATAGGCTCACTTTGGAAGAAAAAGTAGGACAGTTGATGTTTGATGCCCCCGCTATTCCACGCCTGGGAATTCCGCATTACAATTGGTGGAATGAGTGTTTGCATGGAGTGGCCCGAAATGGAAAGGCTACCGTTTTTCCGCAAGCTATCGGGATGGCAGCCACTTTTGATGTCGATCTCATGAATAGAATTGGTGAAGCCATTGCGCTGGAAGGTAGGGCAAAGTTTAACGAAAATCAAAAAAGAGGTTATACCGATCGATACTCAGGTCTTACGTATTGGTCGCCCAATGTGAATCTTTTCAGAGATCCAAGATGGGGTAGGGGACAGGAAACCTATGGTGAAGATCCATTTCTCATCAGTAGATTGGGTGTAGCTTTTGTAAACGGATTGCAAGGTGATGGTGAATTGCTGAAAGTGGCTGCTATGGCCAAACATTTTGCGGTACACAGTGGCCCGGAAAAACTGCGACACTCATTTGATGCCGTAGTAACAAAACACGATTTATGGAATACCTATCTACCCGCTTTTGAAGCATTGGTGACCGAGGCTAAAGTAGAAGGAGTAATGGGTGCCTACAACAGAACGAATGGAGACCCTTGTTGTGCTCATCCCTATTTGATGCAGGAAGTGCTGCGCGAAAAGTGGGGATTTCAGGGCTATTTTGTTTCGGATTGTTGGGCCATTCAGGATTTTTTTGAAGGGCATGAAATAAGCCCCGACCGGAAGAGTGCTGCAGCGATGGCATTGAGTACAGGATGTAATTTGAATTGTGGTAATACATATCCTGAGCTTGTAGAAGCCATTGAAACGGGGTTAACCTCCGAGTCCGAATTGGATAAAAACTTAAAAGAATTACTGCCTACACGATTTCGATTGGGGTTGTTTGATCAGGAAAAGACAACACTGAATTTTATTGAATTGGAAAATGTAAGAAAGAAAGAACACATCGATTTGGCCTACGAAGCTGCCGCGAAGTCTATTGTTTTGCTTAAAAATAAAGATCAGACCCTGCCTCTCGACCCCAACCTTAGAAATTTATTTGTTACCGGACCTACGGCGACCGATGCACAAGCTTTGCTGGCTAATTATTATGGTGTGAGCGACAACCTGACTACTTTTCTGGAAGGGATTGCTTCCTCCGTATCCAACCACACTGCCATTCGGTATGTCCAAGGCAACTTATTGGACAGACCCAATATCAACCCAATGGACTGGTACTCCGAAGAAGCTGAAGTTGCGGATGTAACCATAGCTTGTATGGGAATTACACAATTATTGGAAGGAGAAGAAGGAGAGGCCATCGCTTCACCCACGTATGGGGATCGAGAATATATTACCCTTCCGCCTCATCAAATCGAATATTTAAAATTACTGCGCTCAAAAGCAAAGAAACTTATCGTAGTTATTACGGGTGGAAGTGCTATTTCTATCCCAGAGATTCATGAATTGGCAGATGCAATTCTATATGCGTGGTATCCAGGGGAACAAGGTGGACAGGCTCTTGGAGATATCATTTTTGGAAAAATCAATCCTTCCGGTAAGCTTCCCGTTACGTTTGTGAAAAGCATTGACGACTTGCCACCCTATGAAGATTACAATATGCAAGGTCGTACTTATAGATATATGAATGTTGAACCGCTGTATCCTTTTGGTTTTGGTTTGAATTACGCGGACATCGATTATCAAAATCTTACGGCCTCATCTAGTGAATTGCGCAAGGGAGGAACATTGCAATTGAATATGGAAGTCATCAATTCCTCCGAAAAAGGAGCGGAAGAAGTGGTACAACTATACATTTCCAGAAGAGATAAAACATCAAACGATCCCAATTATGCACTTAAAAATTTCAAACGAGTGTCTCTGGACGGAAATTCTTCTAAAAACATCAAGTTTATTTTGGATGAAAAGGCTTTCAGTCAATATGATGAAAAGGGAGATCTGAAATTGATAAAAGGAACGTATGATATCTATGTTTCATCATCTGTACCAACGGAAAGGTCTTCAATCCTCGGATGCGATCAACGGAAATCGGTAATGGTAGAAGTAAAATGAAAAACTGAATGTATTTATTGGGTTATGACATAGGAAGCTCTTCGGTAAAAACTGCATTGGTGGATGCAAAAACGCAGAAGGTCGTAGATATTGTGCAATATCCGGAACAAGAGATGGAAATGATCTCCCGTCAAAAAGGGTGGGCAGAGCAACAACCTGAACTCTGGTGGAGGTACCTGTGTTTGGGGACACAAAAGATACTGGATAGAAATGGGATCGACTCTGGTAAAATCAAATCGATAGGCATCAGTTATCAGATGCACGGCTTGGTTTTAGTAAATAAAGAAAATCAAGTGTTAAGACCCGCTATTATTTGGTGCGATAGTCGTGCCGTTCCAATTGGCAAAAAAGCATTTGAAATATTAGGAGCTGAATTCTGCTTAGAGAATTATCAAAATTCACCGGGTAATTTCACTGCGAGCAAACTCAAATGGGTAAAGGATAATGAACCGGATATTTATAAAAAGATCCATAAGATCATGTTGCCGGGTGATTATATAGCCATGAAGTTATCAGGCAGAATTAGTACAACAATCTCAGGTTTATCTGAAGGTATACTTTGGAACTATAAAGAGAATAGACTGGCTACCAGGTTGTTGGATCATTATGAGATTGCACATGAACTGATTCCTGAAGTGTTGCCTACCTTCTCAATATCGGGAAAGCTGACTTCCGAAGCATCGAAACAAACAGGACTGGCAGAAGGTACTTTGATAGCATACCGAGCTGGTGATCAACCGAATAATGCGCTTTGTCTGAACGTGCTGAGACCAGGAGAAATAGCGGCGACCAGTGGTACTTCAGGTGTTGTATACGGTGTTGTCGATAAAACCATCGTAGACCCAAAATCACGGGTAAATGCATTTGCCCACGTTAATCACACGCAAGATAAAACCAGAATAGGTGTGCTGCTTTGTATCAATGGTGCGGGCATACAATACAGCTGGCTTCGGAGTCAGGTAGCACGACCCAATCGCAGCTACGATGACATGGAAAGAATGCTTTCCAGTGTGCCGGTTGGATCGGAAGGCGCGCTTATTTTTCCTTTTGGAAATGGTGCTGAGCGCATCTTCGAAAATAAGAACGTAGAGAGCCATATAAAGAATCTGGAATTTAATCGCCATACCAGGGCTCACCTCTATCGTGCAGCACTCGAAGGGGTGGCGTTTACATTTGTCTATGGAATCAATATCATGAAAGAGATGGGTATTGAAGTGAAAAAGATGCGGGTAGGAAATGATAATATGTTTAGATCGGAAGTGTTTTCTACCACTATAGCCACACTCCTTAATATTAATTTGGAAGTGGTCGATACTACTGGAGCAGTGGGCGCAGCCCTGGCATCAGGTCATGGAAGTGGAGAATACGATTCCATCGAGCGAGTGCTGGCGAAGATCAAGCCTATGCAACAATTCTCTCCGGCCCACAACGCAGCAGAGTATACTCAAGCCTATACATTTTGGAAAGATAATCTTGATATCCTCCTTCAAAATAAAACAAAAGGAATCAATCCTGAAAATAGCAGTATAGAAGAAAAAAACCAACGTATTGCAAGGCAATTGCTACTATTGGAAGAGCAAGAGAGAAGGCTGACTAAATTAAAACAAGAGTTGACGAAATTAAATAAGGAATTCAGCATCAAAGAAATCAGCAAAATGATATCCAGTCTTGATCAATATACGCACGAGACAGAGGAGGTGAATAATCACTTTGATTTGCTGACCGATCCATTTATCAATAAGCTCAAATCGGTTTATCCTGACCTAAGTTTGGAAGAGCTTAAAATGTGTAATTATTTAAAACTAAAATATACGACGAAAGAGATGGCGGACAAACTCAATCTCTCGTATCGGGGTACCGAAACAAAGCGGTATCGATTGCGTAAAAAACTTAATGTGAATAAGGGAATGTCACTTTTTTCATTCTTGGAATCCATACCGATGGAATAAACAAGGTATTAAATTGAAAGCTGTGGATAATTAATTAAAATAAAATTTTAAGGACGGTAGAAAACAACTATGAGCAAGGAACAAAAAGAGTATTTTAAAGGAATTGACAAAATAAAGTACGAAGGAAAAGGATCTAGAAATCCACTGGCGTTTAAGTATTACCAACCTCAATTGAAAGTGATGGGAAAAGCCATGGAAGAGCATTTCAAATTTGCAATAGCATACTGGCATGCATTTACCAATACGGGAGGTGACCCATTTGGCGGAGGTACAAAAATATTTCCTTGGAACGATTCCGAAGATCCAATAGAACGGGCTCGATTTAAGATGGATGCAGCCTTTGAATTTCTTGAAAAATTAGGAGTCAACTATTTCTGTTTTCATGATTTTGATCTTATAGATGAAGGGGCTACGCTTTCCGAATCGAGAAATAGACTTGAGATCATATCCGATTATGCACTTACGAAAATGGAGGGCACTGACATCCAGGTTTTGTGGGGCACCGCGAATCTTTTTGGTCATCCCCGATATATGAATGGAGCTGCTACGAACCCAGACTTCAACGTGGTGGCTCATGCGGCAGCCCAGGTCAAGAATGCGCTGGATGTTACGATAAAACTTGGAGGAGAAAATTATGTATTCTGGGGTGGGAGAGAAGGATATATGTCTTTGCTCAACACCGATATGAAAAGAGAGCAAGACCATCTGGCCAAGTTTTTACATCTCGCCAAAGATTACGGCCGGGCAAACGGATTTGAAGGCACCTTTTTTATTGAACCAAAACCGATGGAACCGACCAAACATCAATACGATTTTGATTGTGCTACCGTTCTTGGCTTTCTCAGAGAATATGATTTGATGGGTGACTTCAAAATAAATGTGGAGGTCAATCATGCCACGTTGGCCAGTCATACGTTTGCCCATGAGTTGCAAGTAGCGGCAAATGCTGGCGCTTTGGGATCTATGGACGCCAACCGGGGAGACTATCAAAATGGATGGGATACCGACCAATTTCCGATGGATCTTTTTGAATTGACCGAAGCGATGCTGGTGCTTTTACAATCCGGTGGATTACAAGGAGGTGGTGTCAACTTTGATGCTAAAACCAGACGTAATTCTACAGACCTGGAAGATTTATTTATTGCTCATATTGGTGGTATGGATGCTTTTGCAAGAGCATTACTTACGGCAGAATCTGTTCTTAAAAATTCGGACTATTTAGTGCTTCGGGAAAGCAGATATGCCTCATTTGAGAGCACTGAAGGAAAAGCATTTGAGCAAGGAAACCTGACCTTTGAACAATTGGCTGATCTCGCACGGCAAAATGGAGAACCACAACAGATTAGTGGCAAACAGGAGCTTTATGAGATGATCATTAATGACCATATTTAGACCATCAATTGTATAGCATAAAAGCATAAGGATATGACATTTGAACTACTGGATTGGATTGTATTGGTAGGATACTTCGCAGTATTATTGGGAGTTGCGTATTGGGTTATCATGCGTAAAAATAAGAATACAGAGGACTATTTTCTGGCAGGTAGAAATGTCGGATGGTTTGTAATCGGGGCTTCCATTTTTGCATCCAATATTGGATCTGAGCATGTTGTGGGGCTTGCAGGTACGGGCGCCGAGGGAAATATGCCACTTGCCCATTACGAATTGCATGCCTGGATTGTCTTGTTATTGGGGTGGTTGTTTCTTCCATTTTATATGAGAAGTGGTGTATTTACCATGCCCGAATTTTTGGAAAAACGATTTGACAGCAGATCGAGATGGTTTTTATCCATTTTTTCCATACTCGGTTATATTTTAACCAAGGTATCCGTAACCATTTATGCCGGAGGTATTGTGATTTCAAATTTGCTCGGACTTGATTTTACCGTTTCCGCGTTGTTGACTGTTGGAATTACCGGACTTTACACCATTCTTGGAGGAATGCGAGCCGTGGTGTATACGGAGGCGATACAAACTGTGATTTTAATTGTTGGTGCATTTATCATAACAATTCTTGGGTTGAATGCGGTCGGAGGCTGGGCGGAATTAAAAGCCGCAGCCGGCCCGGATCATTTTAACATGTGGAGACCACCTTCTGATCCTGACTTTCCATGGACGGGGATGGTTTTTGGTGGTACAGTAGTGGGGATTTGGTATTGGTGCACCGATCAATACATTGTCCAAAGGACCTTATCGGCAGCCAACATAAAAATTGGAAGGAGAGGTGCTATCTTCGGTGCTTATTTGAAAATTCTACCCATTTTTATCTTCCTGATACCTGGAATTATCGCTTTTGTATTAAAGAAGCAAGGTGTGTTGGATTATACCAAGAGCGATGAAGTTTTTCCTGCGCTTGTTCAATATCTTTTGCCGGCTGGATTGCGGGGATTGGTTGCTGCGGGACTGATGGCGGCTTTGATGAGTTCTTTGGCTTCGGTTTTCAATTCGAGTTCCACAATTTTTACTGTAGATATTTTCAAGAAGATGTATCCCAACACACCAGAGAAAAAGTTGTTACAAACGGGTAAGGTCGCCACGGTTGTAATTATGGTGATCGGTTTTCTTTGGGTTCCGTTTTTAGAAGCATTATCCAAAGGGACGTTGTACCAATATTTACAAAGCGTGCAGGCATACATCGCACCTCCCATCACAGCAGTTTTTTTGGTCGGAATAATATGGAAAAGAGCGACTGCGCAAGGTGCTATTACAACATTGTTGGTAGGTTTTAGCCTGGCTATTGTTCGAATTGTAGCAGAGCTTATGACTACAGCTGGAGATACGGGATTAATTGCCAATTTTGCTGCCATCAACTTTGCTCATCTGTGCATTTATCTGTTTATTTTTTATGTGATCATTTTGGTGTTGGTCAGTCTAATGACAACAGCCCCGAGTTTGCAAAGTATAGAAGGCCTCACCTTGGGGACATTGACAGAGTCGCAAAAATCCTCTGCCAAAAACTCCTATACCATTATTGATATTGTTGCTTCCCTGATTTTAATGCTCGTGGTAATCGGAATATTGATCTATTTTACGGGGTGAAGTCTTGAAGCATAGGTTTTACACTACTGCCGTCTTATTTTAAAAAATAATACGCCACTATAGCACAGGTCATTGCCCAGTTTATAGTGTGTTTACTTTTTAGGGAATGGTCATTTATACAACGCTGAAACATTATCTATGTGAATCATTCAATGGTTAATTGGATTTCAAAGACTCGCTTCCCTCAACCACGATGATCTGGCAGAGATCAAATCGTTAGGACCTCAGAGAGATCCATCCTATTTTAGCCACGAAGTGGATAAAATAATTCGAGCCCAGAGGCTATCGTTTCTAATAGATATCGATTATGTAATATATTTTTGTGGAGGTATACGAGAATTCTTCATGTATATGACTCGATAAAAATTGAGTAATGTCTTAATCTAGATTAAGGACTTAATTTAATAATAATCGATTTTATGGATGAGTAATGAAATTGATTACCTTTAGTCCAATCATTTTTTCAGCTCATGTTTAGGTTTGAGATGTTTTCTTTTTAAATATCTGCATGATGGCGAAATAATGAACTCAATTAACATAACGAAGTCTAAATAGAACCGCCAACTTGAACAGACTAGCGTATAATGAGGAAAAGCACCGCAAAAACAGTAACTATTTCTGGTTGCTGGTCTTTTTTATGTCCTTACTGTTCTTTCCGATTTTTTCGATTTTTTTCAAAGAATACAGCGAACTGATTTTAAGGATTAGCGCCTCTGTTATTATTTTATGGGGTTCGTATGTGGTGACGTATACCAAAAAAGAACTGATCACAGCCTGGTTTTTGGCTGTACTTGCAGTCTTTGGATTTTGGTGTGAGCATACTGTTTTTCAGCCAAGTGAAGGGGTAAGTATATTTCGAATTTTTACCGGGATTATCTATTTTGGGTACCTGGGAAGACGGATAATCCTACAACTCCTGGAAAAGAATCATCGGGTCAATCTCAACTTGCTTTATGGGGCCGTGATCGTTTATTTCATTATTGGAATTATTGGCGGTCAGCTTTGCAATTTATTGGATATTCTTGAACCGGGAACATTTTTTCGGAATGCAGAAACCAATAGCTACAATTATTACTATTTTAGTTTCGTTACTTTGACCGCAGTTGGATATGGTGATTTTACCCCAAGCAACGAGGCAGGTAGGGCAATGGCCTTATTGATTGGTCTTTTTGGACAAATTTATTTAGCCATAGCGATGGCAATTATAATTGGAAACTATTTAAATCAAGGGAAAGATAATCCTGGATGATTGATCATTCCATAATTCAAAATACTAAAATCTTGAAAAAGCAATTTCTACTCGTTCTTTTCTCATTACTTGGTGCGGTCTTTTTGACGGCCCAAAAGAGCAGTTACAACATTGGTGTCTTATTGGATATAAGAACTGCCGAGTTGGAACCTATTTTTCTGGATTTACAGCGGCAGATTGAAGTCGTGGTTGGTGAAGATGCTACGATTGTTTTTCCTGCGGAGAATGTTTTGGTAAATAATTTTGATTTAAAGATTGCTGAAGAGAATTACAATCAGCTTCTAACGAATAATACGGATATCATCCTGGCATTTGGAGTCGTGAATAATGTGATTGTCAACCGACAAACAAGCTACCCTAAACCGACTATTCTTTTTGGAGCGGTAAATCGGGACTTGGTGGACGTGGATTTAGAAAAGGCTACCTCTGGAGTAAAGAACTTTACCTATCTGATTGAATCCGAATCTTTTCAGGATGATCTTACCAAATTCAAAGAGTTAACAGATTTTCAAAAAGTAGGTATTGTCGTAGAACGCGAAATTGCGGGCATCCTTCCTTTAGAAGAATTGTTTGATAAAGAGTTGAAAACCCTTGATGCAGAATACAAGATGATACCCTTTCAAAAGGTAGAGGACATTACATCTAATTTGGAAGACATTGATGCCGTTTACCTCGCAGGTGGATTTTTTCTAACCAATGATGAGATAAAGGATTTAGCACAGGTGTTTATCGAAAAAAAGTTGCCTTCTTTTACAAATACCGGGAAGCAAGATGTCGAATTGGGGCTGTTTGCAACAGGGCAGGGCGAAGAAAATTTCGACCAATTCATGCGACGGATTGCGCTCAACGTTGAAGCCTATGTTAATGGAACGGACTTATCCGAACTGCCCATTTTTATAAAATATAATCCTCGATTGATCATCAATTATAACACGGCTGAATTGGTAAATGTACCCATCAAATACAGCTTGATTGCAACGACCGATTTTGTGGGTGAATTTAAGAATGCCATTTCTGAGGTGGAATATGATTTATTGTCGGCCATTGCCCAGGGGTTGGATAAAAACTTATCGCTGGCGATTAATCAAAAAGATGTGGAATTGGCAGAGCAGGATGTTCGATTTGCCAAAAGCAATTATCTTCCCTTGGTCACTACTGCGGTAAATGCCACCTACGTCGATCCGGATGCCGCAGCCAATAGTTTTGGGCAAAATCCCGAATTTTCTACAGGTGGTAATATTGCCGTACAGCAAACTGTATTTTCACCAGCCATCAACGCGAATGTTGATATCCAAAATCTGCTGCTTAAGGCTCAGGAGGCTTCGTTGGATGTCAATGAACTGGATATCATTTTTGATGTGGCCAATGCCTATTTTAATACGTTGATCTTGAAAACCAATGCTCAAATCCAAATTCGAAACCTGGATTTAACAAAGCGAAACTTGCAGATCGCAGAGCAGAATTTTGATGCAGGACAGTCGGGTAAGTCAGATGTGCTTCGTTTTCGTAGTGAAATGGCGCAGAATATGCAAAGTATGGTACAAGCCGTAAACCAGATGGAGCAAGGCTTCATCGGCCTCAATCAAGTTCTGAATAATCCGTTGAATCTGGAAATCGATGTGGAGGATGTGGATATTGGTGTTGGTGTGTTTGAACGATACAATTATGATGAATTGACAGCACTCCTGGATGATCCGCAATTGCGCGAACCGTTTATTGAATTTTTGGTAAAGGAAGCTTTTAAGAATGCACCTGAACTTCGATCCTTGGATTTTAACCAACAGGCCAATGAGCGTTCAATCGAGCTGTATGACAAAGGACGTTACTATCCAACGGTTGCCCTGCAAGGACAATACAATCGCACGTTTAGTCGTCATGGTGCCGGCAGCGACGGATTTCAGGGACAACCTCTTTTGAATGATAATTATAATGTAGGAGCCAATGTATCCATCCCCATTTTCAATCAAAATCAAAATAATATCAACCAACAAACGGCTGAAATTCAACGAGAACAATTGAATATTAATCAGGCGAGTATAGAGCAGGGAATATCTACCAATGTGCGTCTTAACGTATTGAGCCTTACCAATCAGGTGTCCAATATCACATTATCTGAAGTGTCAGAAAATGCAGCACGGGAAGCACTGGAACTCACACAGGTTGCATATTCCAGCGGTTCGGTCAATATCATTCAGTTGATTGATGCACAAAATAACTTTCTGAACGCTCAATTGGCTCGCGCGAATGCGGTGTACAATTTTCTTTTTGATGCCATTCGATTGGAGCGAAGCATTGGGTATTATTTCTTGCTGAATACCGAAGAAGAAAATGCCTTGTTCAGACAGCGATTTGTATCCTTTATGAATGACAATAGGAATTGATTTATACACCCCGGCATTTTTAACCATTAAAAGAACATTTCTAAAAATACAACATACGATGAAAACTCATTTTTCCCTTTTCATGCTTTTATTATCTGCTATCATGTTCTGCTCTTGTGAAGAAGAAAAACCGCCTCAAGAAAAATTTCTGCGACCTGTAAAATATCAGGAAGTCGGATTTTCGGGGAACCAAAAGTTCCGTTCGTTTAGTGGTACAGCACAAACGGATAAAGTGATCAATTTGAGTTTCCGAAATACGGGCATCATCACTCAATTTAACATTCAATTGGGACAAAAAGTAAGAAAGGGTCAGCAATTGGCGAGGTTGGATAATGTGCAAGCACGTTTGGCCTATGAGCAGTCCATAACGCAACTCAATAGTGCAGAATCTCAAATGAATACCGCTAAATTGAGCCTCAATCGAATTCGAGCCTTATTTGAAAAAGGCAGTGCCTCGTTAAGTGATTTTGAATCGGCCAAAAACGCATTTCGAACGGCACAGGAAAGTCATGAATCTGCAAAAAGAGGGGTGGAGATTCAGAAAGAGCAAGTTCGATATGGATATCTGTATGCACCTGAACATGGCGTGATCTCCGGGGTGATGGCCGAAATTGATGAAAATGTAAATCCGGGACAGACCGTAGCCACTTTAAATGCCGGCAATGACATGGAAATCACCATTGGTATTCCCGAAAGCGTAATCAATGGTGTGAAATTGGGTATGGAAGTAGCTGTTGATTTTTCTTCACTTCCCGACAATAAGTATCAAGGTAAGGTGACTGAGGTCGCTCCGGCGGTAGATGCCAATTCTTCAACCTATCCTGTACGGGTTACCATTTCTAACCCCGGTGATGAAATAAAAAGTGGTATGGCCAGTAGCGTAACCTTTGATTTTGGTGATAAAGAAACGGAAAGCAAAGCACTTGTAGTACCGGCTTATGCTGTAGGTGAGGATAGCAAGGGACGTTTTGTATTTACCATCACCGGAGAGGGAGAAACTGCCCGGGTCAAAAAGCAACACATCACGATTGGTAATCTGAACAGTCAGGGTTTTGAAGTCAAATCGGGCCTTGAAGCTGGGCAGAAAATCGCAACTGCCGGTTTACAGACTTTATTGGATGGGCAAGAAGTTCGCTTGAAGTAATTCCTTCTAAAATCATTGAAGATAGACAAAACGAAATCTATGAATTTAGCACAATTCTCAATTGATAAAAACAGGATCACCTTTATGGTTTTGGGGGCAATAATTCTATTGGGCCTTTCCATGTATTTTCAATTATCCAGAGATAGTATGCCCCCGTTTACCATTCGGGTCGCAACTGTTGTAACACAATTTCCGGGAGCGAGTCCTGAGCGTGTGGAACAATTGGTGACGGATAAAATCGAAAAAAGAGCACAAGAATTACCCGAGCTCAAAGAAGTTGCCAGTACATCGCGAACGGGGCTATCTGTGGTGAGTGTAACCTTAAAAGACGAGGTGTCTCCAGATAAAATGCAGGCCGTTTGGGATCGGCTTCGTAGAAAACTTAACAACATCAAAGGCCTTCCGGAGGGAGTGAATCCAAAATTGAATGATGATGGTCTGGGCGATGTCTATGGTATTGTGGTAGGCTTACTTTCTGATGGGTTTTCCTATGCAGAAATGAAGGAATACGCCGATGATATAAAAGACGAACTGATCAAACTACCCAACGCAGCCAAAGTGGAGCTGGGTGGCCTTCAGGAAGAACGCGTTTTTATAGAATTTGACAATAGTAAGTTAAAACAATATGGGCTCTCGGCTTCGAAACTACAGCAAAGTATTGGTGCTACCAATATCGTAAGTTCTGGAGGTCAGGTTATTCTGGGTGATGAAAGTATCATTTTGGAACCCACGGGTAATTTTAATTCCATCACGGATATAGAAGAAATGTTGATCCCGGTTGGAAACGGTGCGCAATTGGTGAAGTTGAATGATATGACGGCGGTATCTAAATCCTACATAGATCCTCCAGAACAAATTGTAAGCATCAATGGTAAGAATGCGATTTCTATTCACATCAATTTGAAAGAGAATGCCAATATCGTTGCCTTGGGACAGGAAGTGAATCAGGTGGTAAACAATTGGGAAAAGAAATTGCCGTTGGGACTTGAATTGGTCAGAGTTTCCTCGTTGGATGATTATATTGACTTTAAGATCAGCGATTTTATCAATAATCTGATTCAATCCATTGTCATTGTACTTGCAGTCATGTTGTTGTTTCTAGGATTCCGTACGGGATTTGTTATTGCGAGTCTGATCCCGATAGTAACCATTACTACGCTCATGATTATGGGCGTAATGGATGTGGGATTGAATCAGGTAACTTTGGCAGCACTAATTATGGCCCTGGGAATGCTGGTGGATAACGCCATTGTGGTTGCCGAAACCATTATGGTGAAAATGGAGAATGGAATAGATAAGAAAACAGCGGCCGTTGATGCTTTTTCAGAGTTGTGGATGCCCCTGCTCATTTCTACATTGACAACTTCCGCTGCCTTTTTAGCATTCTATCTTTCTCCGACAACGATGGGAGATATCGTGGGGCCGATTTTTGTGGTGATCTCCATTGCTTTGATGTCTTCCTGGTTTATTGCGCTTACGGTGATTACAATGCTGTGCTTTTTGTTTTTAAAAGTGAAACCCAAAGGAGAGAGTAAACCCGGATTGGTAGATCGAGTAATTAATTTTTTGAAGAAAAAGTACAAGGACTTGATTCTTGTGGCTCTTGCAAGGAAATACCTGGTTTTAGGTCTCATTTTTATTGCATTCTTTTTTTCCCTTTATGGATTTACTAAAGTTGCCTTTGTCTTCTTTCCTGATAGTGATCGTAATATGATTACAGTTGACATCAATCTTCCAGAAGGCAATAGAATTGAACGGACCAAGGAAGTGGTCAATCAGATTGAAAAGTTTATGACGGATTCGCTCAAGACAAATGAGAATCGATCCTTGGGTATCGTCAATTGGTCATCTTATATTGGTGAAGGGCCTGAATCGTATGACCTTGGATATTCTCCTGATGAAGCGAATTCAAATTATGCTCATATCCTGGTAAATACTTCCTCATTCAATGAAAATAATGAGATGATCACCCGATTGGATCGATTTGCCTTCAATAGTTTTCCAAATGCGGACATTAAAGTTGGATCGTTGAGTGCCGGTGGCGGCGGGACGCCTATAGAAATCAAAGTGTCTGGTAGCAACCCCGATGAGTTGTCGAGGATATCAGAACGTGTCAAACAACAACTGTCTACTATTTCCGGAACTAAAAACGTGAAAGACGATTGGGGGCCAAAAAGTAAAAAATTCCTTATTCAGATTGATCAGAACAGAGCGCAAAGTGCTGGTGTGACCAGTCAGGATATTGCGACTTCTTTGCAGACGGTATTGGATGGCTTTCAAACAGGTAGTTATCGCGAGGACGATAAATCAATTCCAATTATCATGCGAAGTGATGCCAACCAACAACAGTCTCTGGCAAGTTTGGAAACATTGAATATTTATGCTCAAGGCTCAGGAAGAAGTGTTCCTCTTTTACAAGTGGCGACGATTGTACCGCAGTGGCAATATTCCAAGATCAAACGATTGGATTTGTACCGTACAGTCAATATCACAAGCGAATTACGTGTTGGTGCCAATGCCAATGCCATAACCGCCGATATAACGCCTTGGATCGCGGAACAGTCTAAAAATTGGCCAGAAGGATATTCCTATAAATTTGGTGGAGATGCTGAAAATACGGCAGAGAGTATGGGTTCTGTGATTGGTTATTTACCAATTTCCGGGTTTATTATCGTTTTATTGCTCATTATTCAGTTCAACTCTTTCCGTAAGATGACGATGGTGGTTATGACCATCCCCTTGGCAATCATTGGAGTCGTGATTGGCTTACTGACATTTGGAGAGCCCTTTGGGTTTATGCCGTTTTTGGGTGTGATCTCGTTGGCTGGAATTGTAATTAACAATGCCATCGTTTTGGTGGATCGTATGGAGATAGAGCAAAGCCTGGGGCGCAATGATCAGGATGCGGTAATTGCGGCTTGCCTACAGCGTTTCCGACCGATATTACTGGCTACGTTTACCACGGTATTAGGTCTGATTCCATTGTATTTAAGTGGGGGAGAGATGTGGGAAGGCATGGCCGTAAGTATTATGATAGGATTGCTTTTTGGGACGATCATTACGTTGCTGTTTATTCCGGCATTTTATAGTGTCTTGTTTAGAGTAAATTACAAAGGGTATCGATTTAACGAAGCGCTTTTGGATGGGTAGCAGATCAGTTATTTTATACTTGTAAGCTTTATTTACAAAAATTATTGATGCCCTTCATAATTTATAACCAAGGTTTTAGGTATGGAACAATTAATAGAGCATATTCAAAATACAACTTTACTTTCTATAGAAAATAAAGAGTTGTTTTTTGACAGATTTATTATGAAAGAGTTTTCGAAGAGGGAACAATTGCTTTTTAGTGGCAATCACTCTTTTGATCTTTATTTTGTTGAAAAGGGATGTCTTAGAACGTTTGTTACTGATTATAACGGAGTAGAGCACAACATTTCCTTTTCTATTGAGAATTGGTGGGCGGGTGATTTACAAAGTTTTTTGAACAAGGAATCAGCGGTATACAGCATTCAAGCGCTGGAGAATACCACCGTATTGGCTATCAATAAGACGAATTGGGACTATTTAGTTGAGAAAGTACCTGCTTTTTTAGGGTATACCCGAGTCTTGTTTCGCAATCATATCTTTTCTCAGCAGAACAGAATTTCTCAAAACCTTTCTTTCACCGCTATGGAGCGGTACGATTACTTTCAGCAGAATTATCCTGATCAATTTCAACGCATCTCTCAAAAACATTTGGCGAGCTATCTCGGCATCACTCCCGAATTTTTAAGTATGCTGCGAAAAAAAAAGATGAGAAAGTAATTTCTTAAACTACCTTATTTTTTTTAAGCAGCCTTCACAGGAATTTTGCACTTCATCAATTGACAACGCGAACCGTTGCATTGGTTTTCATTATTTATAAAAATCAAACAGTTATGAATGTGTGTAAATTATTTTGTTCAATCATTTTCTTCGCATTGGGATTACCCTCAATTGCCTATTCCCAATCGAATGCCATCACGAATACAACCCTTGAAATAGAAACCAAATCTTTGGATGAGCTATACGAAGATGCGATAGCCGAAGGGGGGAAGTTTATTTTGAGAGCTGGAGGAGATAAACCGGATCAGATTGATTACTATTTGGATATGTTCAAAAAGAGATTTCCAAAAATCGAAGTCACCCATTCGGTTGATGTGAGCATCAACCATGCACCACGATACGATAATGCCCGTTCTGCGGGTGGAGAAGTGAATATTCCGGATGTAATCCAATTTCAGACCCTACATCGATTTACCTATTACACAGAACAGGGACTATTGGATTCGTACAAGCCTAAAAATTGGGATAAGGTATTCTCGGATTACAAAAATCCTCACGGATACTGGACCGGACTTTATGGGGTGACTTTTAGTAATCTTATAAATATAGATATGCTCGAAGAAGATAAGGTTCCAAGGGATGCCCTGGACTATCTTGATCCGACTTTGAAAGGCAAGGTGATTTTGACGTATCCGCATAGTGATGATGCTGTATTGTATCAGTTTTGGAACCTCAAAGAAATGTATGGATGGGAATATTTGGAAAAACTGGTAGCGACCGAGCCTGTTTGGGTGAGAGGTACAGCCATGCCGTATGTTGCCATTGAAAAAGGGTGGTATGCTGCGAGCTTTACAACTTTTTGGCCTTTAGAAACAATGCCTGGAAGTAAGGTGCGGTTCCTGCTTCCCGAAAAAGACTTCTTTCTTACCTGGTTTCAAGCGGCGGGAATTCCTACTCAGGCAAAAAACAAAGCGGCTGCAAAACTATATTTAAACTGGATGCTTTCAGAAGAATTTCAGAGTAAATGGTTACAATTTCCAGTGCGCAGAGATATAGAAGCTCCAGCAGGATATAAATCCGTAAAACATCATAACACATCACCAGCAGATTTTCACCGTTGGTTGTTGAAACGAGATATCGTTGAGCGATTTCGTATGCAAATGCTGCATTTAATAGGGCCGATTGAAGGTCCAGAACCGGTCGATATGGATTACAGTATCAAACCAGAATAATATTCTCACCTACGATGTAATTCGAATACCTAAATCAATCGATTTGTTCGGATCAAAGTAAGTTACTGAAAAGAAAATTTTCTTGGGAATCTATTTTGTTTTCGAGCAAATCGGTATCGATATGAAAGAAAAATCGACCTAACCATGATAAAAGAATTAATACCGTTCAAAAGAGATAGAGGCATACTATTCAAAGGGTTGATACTTTTTTTAATCCTCTTTATGGCATTGATTATCATCTCGAATTCCAGAATAACCACAAATCACAAAAAAGAAAAAATAATGGATCATCAAATAATACTGGAAAATCTTCCGACAAGAAAAGGCGATCGTCCTCGAACTACAAATACAAACCCTCATACTCAATTGAATCAACAACCGGAAGACCTTTCATATATCCAAAGCTTGATGGATTGGGCGTTTGATCTGGGACATATTGAAAAAAGGCCAAGTGCTATTTCTGTACCTGGATCAATTGCAATGTGGATGGATAAGAATCACACCTGCAAAAGTTGTAATGCTTTTATGATTGGGACCGAATTTGCTCATTTTCATCCGCATCCCGACCGTAGTATGCATCTTGGGCTTTCAGAAGACGATGCAACGACTATCATCAATAAAGGGTGGGGAGAATGGCATCCCCTTATCAAAAGAGGATTTCTTCCGCCGAATATTATAATGTTGTATGCTCCCAGGGATCAGAAAGAGTTAGACGTTTCAAAGATTGTTTTGAAGAGATCATATGCCTTTGCGAAAGGAGAATTGGAAAAGTAAATTACGAGCATGAGTAATGAATATTATTTGCTGATAAAAGAGTCGTTGTAACAAAACAGAACTCGAATAAAACAATTTGTCGTGAAAGTTTCTTTCATTATTTATCCACATTGTATTTGTAGATTTGCACTTCCTTTCACCGAAATAAATTGAGTGCTTTGAAGAATAGAAAGATAATTGAAAGATTTAAGTCTGAGTCCAATGAATGGGAATCGATGTAGTATATGATAGTATAAAGTCAGAGTAGTTACAAATCTAACAATGTTGGAAGAAAAACGAACGAAAAAATGCTAAGATGGAACAAAGCCAAATAGACATACGATCAGCCCACAAGAAGTTTTATCTGGATGATATGGGGGCAATTTATGAAAGGACAAACGGGGAAGTGGATCATCCGCATCGGCATAATTATTACACTGTTCTATTTATAAAAAAAGCGGAGGGAAAGCACGTTGTAGATTTTAACTCCTATGATTTTGATGAAAATGAAGTGCACTTTGTAAGTCCCGGTCAAGTGCATCAAGTGGCCTTAACCAAAAAACCGGATGGCAAGGTATTCACCTTTTCTAAAGAATTTTTGATCTTTAATAATATCTCGGATACGTATATATCAAATTTCAATTTATTTAAATCATTCAGAGAATCCCCACCCATCAAGGTAGACGAAGGCACTTTTAAACGTTTGGAAAATCTAGTGCGCAATATGGAAGAGTACCTGGATTTACAAATGGATTACCACATCAATGCACTGGGAGCCTTGCTAACTTTGTTTTTAATCAACTGCAGCAACAGTTCAAACATCGATAAAAGTCAGATCGATGATGAAAATCCAAGTGTCTGCCTATTCAGAGATTTTAAGCGATTGGTAGAAAACAATTTTCACAAATGGCATAAGGTGAAAGATTACGCGGCAGAAATTAATATCAGTCCAAAACAATTAAGCTTTACTGTAAAATCCGTTACGGGAAAAGTAGCCAAAGAATTTATTCAGGATCGACTGATTATTGAAGCAAAACGACTTTTGATGCATACCGATATGTCGGTGAAAGAGGTAGCCTATAAGATTGGTTTTGAAGAACCGCTTCATTTTAGTGGATTTTTTAAAAAGAAGGAAGGGGTGTCACCTAGTACATTTAGGAATGCACTTTGAAATGGCATTAAACGATCGATACGCCTGGATGGCTCGATTATGAATAAAAGTCCAATTCTGGCGATATTTTTGGCTGAAAGATGATGATGAAATTAATATACGCTCTAGACACATTTGATTCCAAAACCGTTTGCGAAAATGTTATACTTCAACTTCTCCTAACAAGCTTGTCATAACTTTAATTTTTAAGTCGCAATGTTCTTTTCATGGCTTGGAATAGCAATTCTCCACTTACTCCTTTCTATTGAAGTCACAATTCTTTTCATTCTGTTTGATATCCACCTAAAATCCAGAAAAAGAAAAATGTATATGTGAGTGTATGTTTTTTATATGATAAAGACTGCTTTCTTGAATTTTTTATATACATGCCTCTCATTTTTATATCTCAAACTGAAGCTGGGTTCCTCATTTTTGTATCATAATTTTTAACACAATTATTCAATCAAAAAATAGTAATAAAATGAAGAACGTAGTATATGGAATTTTCACCTTGTTGCTTGTTGCTACCTCTTTGAATGGGCAATGGTCACAGTACAATCCCAACCCGAATAATGATCCGGCGAATGCTTCCAAAGAATTATTACATCCCGGTAATCATGCCTTGCTCTTGATCGATCATCAGAGTCAAATGGCTTTCGCGGTAGAGTCACAACCGATAGAAGAGTTGAGAAATAACCTGGGCTTATTATCTGCTTCTGCAAAGCTTTATGAGGTGCCAACGGTTGTTACTACTGTAGCGGAGAAATCATTTAGTGGACCCGTTTTTCCTGAAATAAGAGAGTATTTCGGAGAAGATTATATTGATCGGTCGACCATGAATTCTTGGGAAGATAAAAGAGTAGTCGCCGCCATTGACAACCTCCAAAAGCCCAAACTCGTAATCGCTGGATTATGGACAGAGGTATGCACGTTGTCCGCAGCACTATCGGCCAAAGAAGATGGTTACGATGTATACGTAGTAGCCGATGCAAGTGGAGGAACCTCTCAGGAAGCGCATGATATGGCAATGACGAGAATGATTCAGGCGGGAATAAAGCCAATCACTTCCTTGCAATACCTTCTTGAAATCCATAGAGATTGGGCCCGAAGCGATAAGTACAACGAGGTAGTGAAAATCTCTAAAAAATATGGAGGTGCATATGGATTGGGAATTGATTATATCAAGACGATGAGTAAGTGGATGACAGGCAAGGAAGCCAGCGAAGCCGGAAAGTAAGATATATGTTTTCTAACATGCATGTATTGCAAACTCCGAAACGGAGAATTCATTCACTCAATAAAAATAATGTACAACAATGAATAAAAATGATCTCAATCGGCGGCAATTTTTAAAAGGGTCTTTGGCTTATGGTGCTGCCGGAATGGCGTTAACTTCACCCCTGGGAAGAATCTTAACCATGCAGTCCGGCGATGCAGATTTGGTCGTACGGAATGCAAAGATCACCACTATTGATCCCAATACTCCATCTGCGGAGGCATTTGCAGTCAAGGATGGGCTATATTATCGTGTGGGGTCCAATGGGGCTGTTTCTGATTTGATTGGATCGAATACAAAAGTGATTGATGCCAAAGGGCATAGAATCATTCCAGGACTCCATGACTCTCATACCCACGGAATCCGAGAAGGGCTTCATTATGGCTTGGAGCTTCGTTGGGATTGGGTGGATTCTGTAGAAGAAGCACTTGCCATGCTAGCGGAAGAAGTGAAGCATACGCCGAAGGGTCAGTGGATACGAGTTGTTGGAGGATTTTCCTGGGAACAATTTCGAGAAAAGCGTATGCCCACACTGGAAGAGATCAATAAAGTGGCACCGGATCATCCCGTGTATATTTTTTACCTCTATGCCTACGGCATGCTCAATAAAAAGGCAATAGAAGTGCTCGATTATGACTATGTACCACTCGATTATTATCTGAAAGGACGAATCGAAAAAGATAAGCGAGGAAGAGCGACTGGTATTATTACGGCAGCACCTTCCGGGCTGATTATGTATAAAACGTTGACAAAACTGCCGACAAAATCGAAAGAGCAGCAAGTTTTGGGTACTAGGCATTTTATGAATGAAATGAATGCACTCGGGCTTACTTCAATTTCTGATGCCGGTGGCGGTGGTATGCAATACCCTGATGCTTATGATGTCATTCATGATGTACATCAAAAAGGTCTATCGACCGTAAGAGTTGGGATACATACGTTTCCACAAGTAGGCGGACGTGAGTACGATGACTACAAGCGATGGATTGGAATGGTGAAACCTGGTGAGGGCGATGACATGCTTAGATTTATTGGTGGTGGAGAGAACATCTGTTGGGCGGCCTATGATTACGAGATTTTTGCCCAGGAGCGTCCAAACCTCGACGCGGATGTTCGAGAGAAAGCACTCCCCATTTATAAGCTCCTCGCTGAAAACAACTGGCCCTGGCGACAACATATTACCTACGACGAGTCGGCAGATATATTGCTTGATATGTATGAAGAAGTAGCCGCGGCCGGGGATGGAAAACTTCCAATCGGTACGACCATAGATCATGGGGAGACCTTCTCGGAAAAGACATTGGAACGCATTGCCAAATTGGGTCTGGGGATAGCGGTACAGAACAGGATAGCCTATCAGGCAGAGGATTTTGTAAGACGATATGGAGCCGCTGAACTGGCACAAACCCCACCAGTAAGAAAGATGCTCAAAATGGGTATCCCTGTAGGTGGAGGAACAGACGCTACTCGGGTGAGTTCCTACAACCCCTGGTATTCCATTTATTGGTTGGCCACAGGAAAGTCAAGAGGTGGAAGACAAATGTATGGAGATGACAATATCCTTACTAGAGAAGAAGCACTTCAGCTATGGACGACAGGTTCTTCCTGGTTTACAGGAGATTATGGTAAAAAAGGTGCAATTCAAAAAGGTCAATTGGCAGATTTCTCAGTCTTAAATCATGACTTTATGACCATTCCGGATGCACTTATTCCACGCACACATTCCAAACTTACAGCGGTGGGTGGAGAAGTTGTGCATGCGTATGATACCTTCGAAAAATACGCTCCGAAACCATTGCCCGATGTTTCTCCCTATTGGTCTCCTTTATACCGTACGGGAGACTTCAGAAAGTTATACATGGGATAGTACTCCTGAGTTAAAGCTCGATTATTCTTTAAGTTAACCATAATGCGCGCGAAGGATAACGAAGTAAACGTCCTGTAGGACTACGTGTTCTTCTCGTTGTGCCCCTTGTGAATTCTTTGCGCCCTTTGTTCTTCCGCTGAAGCTTCAGCGACACGCGGGTGGTTAAAAAGTCAACATCATGTAAAACTATTTTTGCCATAATTACTATTCAAAATGGTAAGTAGGTTTTCAAAATTAAATTCTTAAAACTTAAAAATATAAATATGGAAAATCCAGTAATTGAAAAAACAAGTTGGGCAATAGACCCCGCACACTCAGAAATTCACTTCAAAGTAAAGCACATGACGGTGTCTACCGTCACCGGCGCATTTAACGAATTCGAAGGAATGATTTCTTCAGAAAACGAAGATTTTAGTGATGCCGAAATTTCTTTTTCAGCAGAAGTGGCAAGCATCAGCACCAATAACGCACAGAGAGACGAACATCTAAAATCAGATGATTTCTTCAATGCGGCGAAATATCCCAAGCTGACGTTTAAGTCATCTTCTTTCACACGAAATGCAGATGGTGAATACAGCCTGGTTGGAGATTTAACTATTCGAGATAATACGCATGAAGTTATGCTAGATGTAGAGTACAATGGAACTGCTGTTGACCCCTACGGGCAGACCAAAGCAGGATTTGAAATCAGTGGTAAGATTAATAGAAAAGAGTATGGTTTGAAGTGGGGTGCTGTAACCGAGGCTGGAGGAGTAGTAGTCAGTGATCAGGTGAAGTTGGTGATGAATGTCCAATTGACCCGACAGTAGTAAAAGTAGAATTGGGCTTGCTTTGCCCTTTTTAGCGTAAAGCAAGTATGATTTATTCTAAAATGAGATTGATATGAAATCGCAATTTATGATGCTAGTGATCGCACTTTTGGCCGGTGCTGTCCTTCCATTGCAAGCGGGATTAAATATTCAACTTGGCAAGGCAGTGCATCAACCCATTTTTGCCGCTTTCGCTTCATTTTTGGTCGGAACGGTGGCATTGTTTATCTATTTGGTACTGCTGAAGTTTGACTTTTCTACCATGAATTCTGTTAAGTCGGTTTCTCCTGTGGTTTGGACAGCCGGAGTTTTAGGGGCATTCTACGTGGCAGTAGTCATAATTCTTGCTCCTAAGCTGGGAGTGGCAATGACCTTTGTGCTAATCGTCGCAGGTCAAATGGCGGTGTCCGTCTTTTTGGATCATTACGGATTGATGGGGATGCCGATTAAAAAGATCAATATTCCAAGGATTTTAGAAATAGTGTGTCTTATTGCAGGAGTACTCTTGATCAGAAAATTTTAATATCATATGAAGCTCCTTTGGACATTACTTTTTTACCAATTTTGCTTCGTTGTATTGTCGGCCCAGGAAGATACCAATCAGTTGGACTTTAGCTTGTTGCGACAAAACGATAAAGTCAGAATTGATTCAAGTAAGAATCTATACTTTCAATTGAAAGAAATACAATTTGGAGAAAAATCAGTACTCAGTTTTGGCGGAAGCCATCGATTTCAAATAGAAGGGTTTGTGAATGAAGAATTTGAACAGGAAAAAGATCAATCGGATTACTGGTTTTTGAATCGGTCTATGCTGCATGGTCATGTGAAGTCATCCGATTGGTTTGAATTTTTTGTGGAGGTAAATGCCAGTTTGATCAGTAGTAAAACCAATCTGGCACCCGTGGATCGTGATGAGTTGGGCGTAAATCAGGCATTCTTTGATTTACAGTTGAATAAGAATTGGTCGGCTAGGATAGGAAGGCAAAATTTCAGACTTGGATCCGGTCGGCTCATTGATGTCAGGGAAGGACCCAATGTTAGATTGTCTTTTGATATGATCGACTTAACCTACATCAATAAGAATACGAAAATTTCAACGTTTTTGGGTGGTCCGGTGCGACCCAAAGCAGGGATTTTTGACAATGATGCTGTTTCGTCTGATGAGTTTATTTCAGGGGTGTACTGGATGCAGAATTGGTCTGAGATGTTCAATACCGACACCTATATGATTTATAAAAATGAGGAGGACAAAACATGGGATAGTGGCACTGCAGATGACCAACGAATTTCTCTTGGCTTGAGATATTTTGGAGACTGGAAAGGCTTAACCTACAATAATGAAGTGTTGTACCAGTTGGGAAGTTTTGGAAATCAGTCGATACGAGCCTGGACGATTTCATTTGATGTGAACAGAAAACTCGAATTTTTCAACAATCATCCGGGGGTATTGGGAGTAAGGACAGAATTGATAAGTGGCGATAGAGACTCTGGCGATAACGTTTTGAATACATTTGACGGGCTTTATCCACGCGGTGCCTACTTTGGAAGAGTAGCAAGATTTGGGCCATCAAACTTATTTGATATTCATCCTTATGTTGAGATTGAGGTAGGAGAAGTTTCTTTGGAATTTGATTACGTAGCTTTTTGGCGATTGTCAACCGAAGATGGTATTTATGGTCCACCATTAAATCTGGCATATCCGGACAATAACGACCAAAGATTCATTGGGCATCAGATTGGTGGCATCATTTCCTATAGCCCATTCAAAAATTTCTCTTTGGAGTTGGAATCCAATGTAATCTTTCCTGCGGGCTTTTTAAAAGACAGTGGATTGGATGATCATTTGGTACATGTAGTCTTTACCTCCGAAGTCAAATTCTAGCCATGCGCTAAATCGATGAATCTATTGTGATTATACGTCTTTTTCTCGTTAAGCTAAAATCGAATGAAATGGAAAGTCAGGAATTAAAAAATAAAAGAACTCATCAATATGAACATAAAAATACCAAAAACGCAAGTAGCGCTGCATCCTTTAATTGCTAAACGCTGGAGTCCCCTTGCTTTCTCTGAAAGGAGGATCGAAAAAGATACAATGGACGAACTTTTTACGGCTGCGAGCTGGGCTGCCAGTGCATACAACGAACAGCCCTGGAGGTACTACTATGCCCAAAGAGGAAGTCAGAGCTTTGATGACTTGTGGAGTTGTTTGGCAAAAGGCAATCAACCCTGGACCAGAGATGCCGCTATTTTATTGGTTGCGTGTACCACAATATCGTTTTCCGCGAATGATAAGATCAACTCTAACGCCTCACATGACTTGGGTATGGCCAATGCACAATTATTGCTACAAGCCGTGCATCGAGATATTTATGGACACCTGATGGCGGGTTTTGACAAAGAAAAGGTCACACAATACTTGAATCTTGATGCGAATACGAATGTTGTATGTGTCGGTGCATTGGGATACATGGGTACACCAGAACAATTGGAAGGTAATTACAGAACGAGGGAGTTGAAAGCACGAAGTCGCAATTCTTTAGATCAATTTGTCATAAAACTATGAAATCATTAAGCATTCTTATTTTAGGGAAAAACCAATCCATTCTGGAAACTGTGGTGAGATTGGTGAATAGCAGAGAGGATTGGACAGGAGAAGGTATCTGCCGTGTGGAAGACCTAGAACATAAATTGCAAGAAAAGGACTTCAATATCTTACTTCTTGGTGCGGGTATAGATAGCACAGAGGAATTTGGAATCAGAGCCATGGTTAATGTTACATCTCCGTCCACCCAAATAATTCAGCATTATGGAGGAGGTAGTGGTTTGCTGTACAACGAAATACAGGCGGTATTGGATCGTCAAGAGGTTTGAAATATCTATGTCTAACTTACTTTACTCTCTTTTTTCTGAATTCTGTGGGGGTAGACTGCTTGTGATTTAAAAACACCCGATTGAAATGACTTTGATTGTTGAATCCTGAAAGATGCGCAATTCTACTGATACTGAAGTTTTG
>JBCCVV010000010.1:0-53448 GCA_039194925.1 Bacteroidota bacterium | reverse complement strand
GGACACCCAAAATTTCATGTAACAAATATTTCACACACCACGATGAATTTCAAGGGCCAATTGAAATCACTTTTTCAAAAGCATCGAGCAGGCTACTTTCTGATTGGGGATTGGTTAAAAATACTTCCGAATTTACTTAAATTTGATTTTTATTATGGTCTGCAATGAATTGATAAAAAAACTTTGATCTCATGAATAATAAAATTGCGATGCCTGGATTTCACATAAAAGATTTTTTGCCAATGGTAATTCTCCTCGGAGTGACATTCTCTATTTCAGGATGTTATACCTATCGATCCTATGTACCACAGGATTTAAAAGAAGTAAAATTAGATATGCCCGTGACGATAAATAACATTTCTATAGAAGACAACAGGGCTGAAATTTCGGAGGAAGAGGATATTAAAATTCCAACTATTTCTGGAATGAAAAGGAAGGCATGGAAGCATCATCCAAAATTAATTGCAGAACATGAAGCCTTGATTGAAAACACTGTAAGAAGAAATTTCAGTACCACATCTCTTGATACGGGAAGTATCTCTATCATCATAAATTATGCCTGTAAAGAGTTTGAACAAACGGGAATGAGTGAAATTGAACGCGTATACCTTGACATTGAAACAAAACTAAAAACAAAAACCGTTGAATATTATTCGTCGGTTAAAGATACATTTCACTACCAATCCATAGATGCTTCCAAAAAGCATTTGGAAAAATTGTATCAGACATCCATTCAAAATAATTTGGTGAGAAATATCTCCGTTTTACGAAGTGAATATTACAATACCGCTCAAAAAGCATTGGAGTGTGCAGATAGTACCCATTCGAAATCGATTAATCTGAGCAATGTATCCATAATGGTAGCTGGAAAAAATGAGATCTCAGCCTTGGAAGTGATAAAAGAACCCAACCAAACAATAACTCAAGATTGGGAATTCAAAATCGTAACGAATAATGAGGGAAAAATAACGTATTTGGAAGTATTAAATTCTGACTTGCCTTTGGACAAAAAAGAAGAAGCCAAGTCGTTGATGTTGTACGTAAAAAGTATTCGAGTAAAAGAAGCTTTCCCGTCTTCTCCGCCCATGAACAAATGTTGGAAACTGACGATTACAATGAACTGAATCCAGTGAACCGTTTAATACAAATGAAGACTATAAGAATAACTGCTTGGACTTTAGTAATTGTTGGAATCCTCAATTCCTGCACACGCTCTACCAAAGATGTCAATCAAGACCCCAATAATAAAATTGTAAGCCCAACAAATAAGGTACTACTAAGCTCTGAAATCGAATGGGAAAAATTAAACCCTGCACGAGGAGACAAAAGTCCTCAAGCTGGCACAATCTGGGGCGATCGAAAAGGAAGTGCCACTACTGGATTCTTAGCGAAATTCGTAGATGGATTTTCATCACCACCGCACATCCATAATGTTACATACAGAGCAGTAGTGATAAAAGGATTGGTGCATAATGATGATCCAAATGCTGAGAATATGTGGATGAAACCAGGTTCATTTTGGACACAACCTGCCGGTGAAATTCACATTACATCTGCGAAAGGAAAAGAAAATATTGCTTTGGTAGAAATCAATAAGGGCCCTTATCTCGTAAAACCTACGGATGAAGCATTTGACAATGGAGAACGACCAATAAACATTGATGTTTCCAATATCGTTTGGCTTGACCATCAAAAATCCAATTGGGTTGATCCTGGCAGTAAAGCTGAAATCAGCATTCTTTTGGAAAGTAAATCCAATACTAATCTAAAAAGCCTTTTTGTGAAAATACCTGCAAAATACAATGGAGAAATCAAGACTGATGGAAGGATGATGCATGCTGTAATTATAAAGGGTGCAGTAAACTACGTCCTGCCTCAAAACAACAAAACGAAAACTTTAGACACTGGCAGCTATTTTGGTTCAGAGGACCAAGCCATTCATACGATATCAAATATTGCCGAAGGTGAGGTCGTGATTTATATTCGAACAAATGGAAGTATAAATGTTGGATAAAATCATTCTAAGGAAAAACGATGCAATGAAGTGATTTAAAAGTAGTATTGACATAACCCGAGTTAAATCCAATAACATCCTTTTATGACGTCCACCATCACACTACGACCCGCAAGCCTCAAGGACCTTCCTTTGCTGCAATACTGGGACACCAAACAGCATGTCATAGACTGTGATCCGGACGAAGACTGGCATTGGGAGGAAGAACTTCGGCACGATCCTCCGTGGAGAGATCAGTTCGTGGCAGAATTAAACGGAGAGCCTCTTGGATTTTTACAGATCATTGATGCACACGAGGAAGAAACACATTATTGGGGGGAAGTAGCACCACATACCATGGCCATAGACATCTGGATTGGAGAAGAAGAAAATTTGAATAAAGGATATGGTACGATAATGATGCAAATCGCAATTGAACGATGTTTTCAAGATCCAAGGGTGCATACCATCCTTATTGATCCACTGGAGACCAATACAAAAGCACATCGATTTTATGAGCGTTTGGGGTTTAAATTCGTTGGAAAGCAATATTTTGGAGGCGTTGCTTGTTTTGTGTACAAACTCAATAGAACGGATGTTGACGAATAAACCTTACCTGCCCTTATGGTATCTCATGCCTTTTTTACTCTTTGCGTTTTTAGTGAATAGAAATAAAACAATCGACATTCAGCTTCACGACACATACATCGTTTTAGCTTCGGGGCATTTAGGTATTTTATTGAGTATACTGCTTGTGCTATTTGGAGGTATCTACTGGCTGGTGCGCAAAAAAAAGTTGATTCGCTGGATGACAAGAGTACATGTTCTATCCATGCTTATCTTATCTGTTTTTCTCTTTTTCGGGCTACTCTTATCCAATCAGTCCGTAAGAAGCTATGATCATGTGTCTTATCAATTTATCATAAGAGCTGTAACTTACGTACTTGCCACGTTGTTGCTTGTCAATTTGATTTTTGTACTAAATATAAGTATTGCTATTTTTAGAAATCAAACCAATACATAGAAGTGATTAAAAAAACGATCACCGATGAATCCGAAGCTGTCGTCACGAACATTAAAGACAATTTGCTCATTGCATTATTGAATTTTACACACTGAAAAATCTATATTTCCAAGAAGTGGTTTGAAAATCCATTTTATACCGATCACCAGAATTAAATCCATGCGTCGTCTTTGCTTCTTTTTATTCACTTTCCTGTGGTGTCTGAGTACACACGCTCAAGAAGTCAACATCTTTGGAAAAGTGGTCGACATAACGGGGCAGCCACTACCCGGAGCTACCGTCAAATATGAGAACCGAAAAGGAACAATTGCCGATGCCAATGGAAATTTTCAAATTACAACGAATGAAAAAGAGTCCGTCTCACTCAAGATACGATTCATCGGTTATAAGACCATTGATACGTTGGTAACCTTTTCCAATCGAACGGATATCTTTCTTCGCATCGAAATGACGCAAGAGCTTTTCGAACTGCCTGACATTGAAATTACGGCGGACTATCAAAATATTTTTGAAGATTATCGTCCTTTTATAATTGACTTTACGATCAATAACGACTTCTTCTACCTAATTACAAAAACGGGACAAAAGTCATTTTTGAATAAGGCCAATCTCAACGGTACAATATTGGAAAAACACGAGTTGAAAGGAGGTTACAATCGATTTTACAACTCCTGTTTAGGTGGAGTGATTTTAGTAGGCAATGAAATCTGTGCTGAAATGCATGATCTGGATGACAAATTGTTTATCACCAATGAATTCAGCATTGATTACTTTGATAAATATATAGTTCCGTGCAAATTCAAAAAGAATGGATTCTTACTCTTCAAAAATATATCGGTACACAACAAAAAAATCGACTATATCCGTTTTGGTCGAGATCAAGATCCCTACATCCTCTATACCGTTTTTGATCATGAAGGAGCGAAGGTTTCACAGTCTTATTTCTCTGAGCTGATCCGTGCTTACTACAAAGAAACAGGGTCGGCAAGCCTGGACGATATTGATTATGGATTCGAACGTGAAAACGTCATTGACGATGGATCATGGAGTGGCGACCTTCAGGATCTTATTACTACAAATTTGACGCACAAACTGGTCCTGCAATATCAAGCTCTGGGATTAAAAGAAGTAAGCTCCGAGCTATTTGTTATGGATAATACTCCTTACATCCTGGACCAATTCAGTGAAAAAGTATTGAAAATCGATGAAAACCTTACGCATTCTCAACCTGTAGGCAACTTAAAACTGAATGAAGATTTCAAAATAATAACCGACAACGCATCAAAAACATACTTTCAAATTGACGATACGTTGTATGAATTGAATATTGAGAATCCCAACTGCTCACTCACCCCTGTTTTAGAGATGCCCCATTACTACTTCAATGAAAGAAGTCTAATTCACAAAGGTACATTATACCGATTGGGGAGAAAATCAATAAATACTGTGCGAAAAAAGATATTCAGAACAGCTTTGTATTGATTTTCAACTTCCTTAAATTTGAAAATGACCATCAAACTAAAAAAAGGAGACATTACCAAAATGGACGTTGATGCCATAGTCAATGCAGCCAATTCATCGTTGTTGGGAGGCGGTGGTGTCGACGGAGCAATTCATAGAGCAGGTGGCAAACAGATTTTAGAAGAATGCATAAAAATCCGAAATAAGCAAGGTGGTTGCCCAACGGGCGAAGCGGTAATTACAAACTCGGGAAATCTAAAGGCTAAAAAAGTAATTCATACCGTTGGCCCCGTGTGGAATGGAGGACAATCCAATGAAGATGAACTGCTTCGATCCTGTTATATCAAATCACTGGAGCTAGCTGAAGCAAATGGTTTGCACGCAGTGGCCTTTCCCAATATAAGCACTGGGATTTATAAATTCCCGAAAGAACGAGCAGCAAAAATAGCCATTGCAGCAGTAAAAGCCTATCCGTATCAAACTCTGGATCAAATAACTTTTGTTTGCTTCGATGACGAAAACTACGCCCTTTACGTATCCCTATTGTAACATCAGATAATCGACCTATTGAAGTGAAAGACAACGATAAAATCTTAATTGAATCAGCGATGGAGCTTCGAAATTGGCTGCAAGAAAATCATGAAAAGAAAGAAAGTGTTTGGCTGGTAAAGTGGAAAAAAGATTCTGGAAATCCTTACCTCAGTTACGACGAAATCGTGGACGAACTGATGTGTTTTGGCTGGGTGGATAGTTTGCCCAAAAAACTGGATGAGCAAAAATCGATGCTTCGGATATCTCCTCGAAACCCAAAAAGTAACTGGTCAAGAGTTAACAAAAATCGGATAACTCGTCTGCTCGAGACAGGTAGGATAGCACCTTCCGGTATGGAGCTGATCAATCTGGCCAAAGCGAATGGTGCGTGGAATTTTCTTGACGATGTTGAAAACTTGATTCTTCCCGAAGATTTGAAAAAGGCATTGAGTTCTATTGATAAGGCAGCCTATTATTTCAATCGTTTTCCAAAATCCTCAAAAAGAGGAATCCTGGAATGGATCAAAAATGCAAAGCAAGACAAGACTCGTCATAAAAGGATTATGGAGACCGCTCAAAAAGCGGCACACAATCGAAAAGCTAATTTTCCAAAAGGAAGAGATGCGGGACCAAAGGAAGAGGTTAAAGATTGATAAGGTTGTTAATTGGAAAAATCTCTTCAATTCCCTCCAATTCTTTACAAAAGTTTACAGTTCATAAGCTGGACATAAGCAAAAATATAGATATACTGCATTTTAAAAAATAAATCAGGCGTGATACCATCTAATAGAAGTCGTCAATTATTTTCGTTCCTATTGCCCATTGGACTGTTAATTGTCTTGTTATCCGCTGGTTATTGGAATGCTAAAACGGATGCGCTCACTGATTCACCAACAAACGATGCCTTTTTCATACGGACCGAACCGAAACATAAAGGAGCACATCTATTTGGTCGTACAGAGACAATCGATTTTGAAGCCCTGCGCAATATGAATATCGAATGGATAACACTTGTATCTTGGGGGTATCAGGAAGATTGCAGCGATCCTGTCATAATACATCATCATGGGGACAGTCTAATGCTTAGGGAACGGAATGCACACTGGCACAATCGAATTCAATTGATACGTGAAGAAGGATTTAAGGTATTTGTAAAACCACATATATGGATTACCCAACCAAAGGATGGCAAATGGCGTTCGGACATTTTTCCGACCAATGAGGAGAATTGGTTACTTTGGAAAGATAGTTATCGGGAATTCATTTTACGCTATGCAAAAATTGCCGAAGAAGCAGGAGCAGAGATGTTTTGTATTGGAGCTGAATTCACCAAACTTACAGCCGCAAAACCGGATTATTGGAAAAAACTCATCAAGGAAGTGCGAAACGTTTATTCCGGTCAAATTACCTACGCGGCAAATTGGTACCAGGAGTATGAAAAAATTCAATTTTGGAAAGATTTGGACTATATCGGCATTCAAGCCTATTTTCCATTGACCAAGAAGAAAAGTCCTACGGTTGCTCAAGTATCCAAAGGTTGGAGGAACTATATTCCCACACTTAAAAAGCTCCACAAAAAGAATGATCGTCGAATTCTATTTACCGAAATGGGATATAAGAGCATTGCGGAAAGTGCCATCAGGCCCTGGGACTGGATGGAAAAAACTGATGAAAATAATATGTCTTACTCACCTGAGACCCAAGCCAATTGCTACCACGCTTTTTTCAATTCCATCTGGGAAAATGATTGGTTTGGAGGAGTACATATATGGCAATTAAGAAGCGGCCATACCAATAGAGCAGATAGAAATGATTTGAACTTCACGCCACAGGGGAAGCCTGCAGCTGAGGTAATTGCGCAAGGGTTTGAGTAGTTTCTTTTCTTCAACTGACAGTCCATATCCTGACCAATAATAAAGTTGTTATTACTCACTCTGTTATTGAATACGACCTGAGAGAAGCTGTAAGACTTAAATATTTCTATCCCTGACTTGTACGTCAAGGGGAGAAGTTGATCAAAACCTAATGTAGGTGGCATTTTTGGTTAAAGTGATGACAAAATTAAATAGGGATAGTTTCTTGTATTTACAATCTGCTGTACTCTAAAACCTGGAAACTTCAAATCAAAATGAAAATTCGAACCTAAAAACTTCAAAGAATCGAATCCTTTCCATTTAACCTGGTTATAAATCAAAAATTAGTAATTTCAATTCTCAATAAAGACGCAAAACATCCAATAAAATGACTATACAAGAAATAATGAACCAATTGGAGGCATACGGCGATGAACGAACCAAAAACACATTAATGGTTCACGGTGCGAAAGAACCTTTTTTTGGTGTAAAGGTGGCAGATTTGAAAAAGATCTTAAAAAGAACCAAAAAGAACCACGAACTCTCACTGGAATTATACGCTACAGGCAATTCGGATGCCATGTATCTGGCCGGTTTGATGGCTGATGAAAAACAAATCTCCAAGGCTCAACTGAAAGATTGGGTTCAGGACGCGTACTGGTCGTATCTGAGTGAATACACTGTACCATGGGTGGCTGCTGAAACTCCACATGGGTTTGAATTGGGGCTGGAATGGATAGAATCTCAAAAAGAGGAAATTGTTGCAGCAGGATGGTCTACCCTGGCCTATTTTGCCGCCGTTAATCCGGATGATGCGTTGGATATCGATCAATACAAAAAGCTGCTGCAACGTGTGGAAAAGAATATCCATGGTGCACAAAATCGTGAAAAATACACAATGAATGGATTTGTGATTGCAATAGGAACTTATATTAAGGAACTTACGGAAATGGCAACCGAAGTAGCTAAAAAGATCGGTACCGTTTCCGTAGATATGAATGGTACCGCTTGCAAAGTTCCCTTGGCCACAACCTATATTCAGAAAGTGATAGACAAACAACGCGTTGGCAAAAAAAGAAGGACTGCACGATGTTAAGATCCCGAGGTCCAAAAAGCAAAAATGAATCTTCGAAGGAAACCCTTGAATTTTTCAAATACGCTATACGGGAAATCATCTTAGTCGTTATCGGCATTCTTATTGCTGTGTCGATTAACAACTGGAACGAACACCGAAAAAACAAAAATGAACTTCGTAATATCTTTATCATGGTCAAGGAAGATATTCAAAATGATATTACAGAAATTAATGAAGTTTTAACCTGGTATGAAAAGATAAAACCTACCTTTGCTCAGGTATTGAAAGATTCAATTTCCCGCGAAGATTACCTTCAAAACCAAACTATAGCCTACTTAATACTCGGATATCCCGAAATATCATTTGATCAGAGAGGATTTAAATTACTAAGCGATTATAACGAAAGCCACAACGATTACAGTGACACCTTGGTGCAAAATATTGTCGATTTCTATACAGAAAGAATGCTTGAAATTCAAGTAGATGAAAAATTAAGAGCTGGAGATTTTGAAGACAATTTCAACCATTGGAAAACGGGTCATGAGTGGTGGGCGGAATACATTTACGACAAGAAAATTGACCGGTTTTTGGATTATGCACTTTATAGCAAAGATTATAAAAACAGGGTTGCCACTTCACATTTTTTAACCTATGATGTTTATTTGCCAGAGTTGCGTAAATTCAAGGGTCTTGGTCTAAAAATCGTAAAGGCTATTGAAGAAAATACACCCGAAGGCTAAGACAAAAGCACGAATAATTTAGATATAAAAAGTCTTTTTATGGCCACTTTGGAACTAAAACACCCTAAAAATAGGTGTTTTCCCCCTCTTTGTTTCATTATCTTATTGTTATATTTCCGTAACTTATATTAGTTAAGATCACATTTTAATCACCGACCGTTACATGAGAAACAATATTTACCCATTGGCTATAGGCCTTTTATTCGTATTTATCGTCTTTGGCTTATTCTACCCGATGCAAGACATTTTTGCCGCCACGATGCATCACCTGCGGCAAAATACTGCTTTCTACAGTTTCTTTGCTTTATTGATTTTAGCCCTTGGCTTTATCGTTCCAATACCAACCACACTCATCCTATATTTGAATGGTATGGTATTAGGTGTGGTCGCCGGAACACTTTTCTCACTGGCAAGTATGCTAATCATTGCGATCATTGGATATGCTATGGGAATAAATAAAATGATTCCTTTTCGCCCGGAAAATAATCCAAAAGCGGGTCATATCCTCTCCTTATATGGACACGCGGCAATTTTTTTGACTCGGGGCATTCCTGTTCTATCTGAGCAAATCTGTTATGTTTGTGGCTTTAAACGGTTTGATTTCACTCGATTTTTAGCACTGAACTTTATTGGTTTCCTTCCTATTTGTTCGTTACATGCCATTTTTGGAAATATGGGATATCTTGGCGGTGAAGTATTTCTATTTTCTTTTACAGCTTCAAATCTATTTGCCATAGCGCTTTGGTATATTGGTAAAAAAGGGCTCCTCAAGAATGAATGGGTTAAAAAAAATCCAATTCAAGGTGGGAAAATTGATCAAATTGCGTAATACTTCCAAATCGCATTCTTTCGGTTTATTGAAGGCTGAAATTCATGAAAGTCAAATGTCACGAATTCGTTTCCACCTCTACCCCCCTATCCTCATTACCCTATTATTCAAAGGTTAATCAAATTCCACATTCGCAATTCCACATTCGCAATTCGTCATTCACAATTCGTCATTCGCAATTCCACATTCGCAATTCCACATTCGCAATTCCACATTCACAATTCGTCATTCGCAATTCGTCTCATTCAAAACACCCCTTCACTATCAAACTCTTCACCTGCGCAGAAATATTCTTTCCACCTCCCAATTTAATCTCCAATTTTTCCGTTCCTTTTGGGGTATGCACTTGCATATGATATTGGTTTATTTTCGTAGATTTCGTCAAGTAGTTGAACATTCTGAATTTCCGAAATCCGATTTCCTTTCCTGTTTTGTCTTTGATGAGAAGCACAACATACCCTCTCCAAAACCCTTTTTTACTAAATAAGTCCAACTCGATATCAATCCATTGATTTTCAGGAATATGGACCGAATAAAACGGTTTTTCGGAATCCACAACATCTTTTGGAACAATATTTTTGAAATAGGTTGAGGTCTTACAATCTATAGGCATACGCTCTCCGTCATCCAACATACTCATATCCAACGCTGTAGGATTCATATCCAGATAGACAGACTGATAATAGCCACGATTCATCTCATCGTGTCGTAAAATGCCCTTTTTGTATTGCCAGACCTGAAATAGGTTGACTCCGATCAAATAGAGTGCAACAATATAAAAAATGACCTTAAATCTTGTAGAAAACACCCAGGTGATTAATCCAGCCAATGCAAGAGCAAAAACAGGATAAGACTGCACCAATGCACGGGTAGAATAACTACCTCCATATCTCCAAACACTCCATGCTATAATAATCCAGATATTTAGAAGGCAAAACCACAAAACCGACTTTTTAAAAGGTCTGTCCTTCATGAAAAAGAAGCCCAGGACAAAGAAGATCGTTACCGGTGTATAGATAAACCATCCTTTCTGCCAGCCAAATAATACCCGGAAGTACGGATTCAAAAAATACCACTTGCTTCCTATGGTTTGGATCGGACTGCCAACCACATACATCCAATAGATCATTTGCGGCAAGGCACCAAGAAATGCCCCTAAAACTACTAACGCTATATAATTTTTGTGGTCTTTTACCAGAGTCCATTTCGCTTTAGTAGACTCCTTATTGTGTGTGTTCCAAAGCAACGGAATTAACAAAATAATCAACTCCGTCGGTCTGGAAATGGTCGCCAATCCAATTACCAGACCTGTGAACAATGCCAACCGCCCTGATGGTTCTTCGTGCCATTTTATACTCAACTGTAGGATCAGCGTATACAACAACAAAAGATATCCATGACTGAGTCCGGCATCAACCGAAATGTATTGAATCGCATTGCTGGCCAGAAAAAGAAGTACGAGGGTCACAGCTACTACTTCATCCTCGTAGTATCGAAGGAGTATCTTTCGCAATAAAAGCAATACAAGTGCAAAATAAAATAATGGTGCGAAAGCTAGAGCAAGCTGATAGGGAACAGAAAATCCATCTGCCGGATAGTCTGTCACAAGGGCATAGCCGTGTGCTACCAAAAAGAAGGGCAATTGCATGATGGCTGTTCCCCCCAGATATTTGGTTACAAAATTTCCATTTTTATGCTGACTAATTTGAAACTTCCAATCCCCCCGAAACACCTGGTATTGAGCATCTATCTCATCAATCCATTTATATTCGGTGACATCCTGATAAATAAAAATAGCTGGCAAATAGATGTAATACCCTAGGCCATCATAGTTGGTAATGACATACTTATCCAGTTTTGAAAAATCAATACTTAAAATTCGAACCATAATCGCCACGATGAACACCCCAGCGATTGTATATTTAGAAATCCTATTCAACCCCAATTTGATTTAGATGGAAACTTATCCTTCAATCTTAAACTTTATAGAAATATCTTTTTTCACACGAACGGGATCCCCATCCAACATTCCTGGTGCAAAGGAAACACCTTCCGTGACGGTAGTAATCGCACTACTGGCTGCCTCCCCTATGCCGTCTCCAGGATCTTCAACGACTTCAATATTCTCAACGGTTCCGATTTTTGTAATTTCAAAATGAACTACACAAGTACCTTCAGTTCCATTCTCTCTTGCCAAAGCCGGATAGTTCAAATCAACACCAATATCCTCTGAAAATGCTTCATTCCCGCCATTTAGGTACTCTGGCATCTCATCCAGTTCTACCTCTTGAAACACGCCATCAATTTCTACCAAACACATCGTTCCAAGAATGGTATCTTCTTCGTCCGAACATCCCAATAACATTACAAACAATAATAAGCCAACAAAATATGTAAAGGCTCTTGGCATGAAAGATCTGTAATACATAATTTTAAAATTTTATTATGGAAAAGCGAATTAAAGAATCGCATGATTTATCTCAACAATAAAGCTAGAAAAAGAATTAGAATTATTGATTTTTCAGAAATTATATTTCAATTTCAAGTCCATCATTCATTCTTCTTGCCAAAGCTTCATTGATCATCCCTCACACTAAATTCGAAATTCACAATTCGCAATTCACAATTCGTAATTCGTAATTCGTAATTCGTAATTCGTAATTCGCAATTAAAACAAATACCCCAAACTCATTCGCAGTCCTAAAGAAGTATACCGTTGGTCATTCTCTCCCGATTGAATTAAAACCGAATTCAATGATTTATAGTATCTCCCCGAAAGCCTGGCACGTAAACGAGGGGTAATTCCATATCCTATACCTGCGTTCAGTCCAAGATTAACTCCTACACGAGACTTAAAAAAAGCTTCAGGGTTTTCAGTCGCAATGCTTTGGTCGGTTTGAATAAATCCGCTAAACGATTGCCGTAGGTTAATAATAGCAGTAGCTTCACCAAAAGCCGACCATCTCCCCATTCTTTGTTCATATCCCAACGTTACAGGCAAGTCGATCTGCATCAAGCGATTATATCGTGTCCAATCTGCGAAAGTATATGTTGTGCGGACTCCTTCACCTAAAATTGTTGTTGATGTTCCATCCAAATTGAATACAATTGACTCCGGTACTTCCACTAACGTCTCCAGGGTATCCGTTTCTTGAGCATATTCATATTTTTCATTCCATTGATTTATGGCCAACCCAATCTTTGTGTACCATCCACCAGCAATATTGTATTTCAAAGAAGTGCCAAATGAGATATGTTCCAATCCCACTTCCGATGTATCTCTGCCCAACAAAAATCCTGTTAGCTCATCCGTTGGACCTTTTAGCGTTCTGGTTATCGACCCTATCCCTCCAAAAACTTCAAATTCGAACCTTCTTACACTTTTTAGCGGTTCGATCAAAGGGGGCACGGCATATTCTGGTAATTCCAAATCTCTGTTGAATGTCAAATCATTTAGAGCGTAGGGCAATTGACCTGGATCCACTTCAAGCAATGATCTAGAAATTGGAACTTTGGTTGTTGGTGTTGTATCGTCATTGGAAATACCGGAAGTGGCATCTTCTGATTCTGAAAAATCTTTTGCGGGTATCGGAGCAACCAAAGTTTTTCGATACGTACCCGACGTTCGAAGCTTTGATTTGGAATTAGAAGGTACATTAGTTTGAGACTTGACTGGACTAGCATTCGACGATCCTGGACCAGCAGCATCCACTTCTTCAATAATTGCTGCCAATTGCTCGCTTGTCGTTGGATCATTCAACTGTTCGTTTCCAGTTTTCGCCACGTTATCATCCACTTGAATTACCTGTATCTCTTGCTTATTTGATTCTTCCAGGCCGTGCTTTGTTGTAGACCACCATAGTCCTGCGATAAGCAAGACTCCTAAGATTCCTGCACCCCACCAATACCAGATGAACTTTCGGTCTTTTTCCTCTTCTTCAATTCCAAGAGCCTTCCATAGCTCCTGTTTGTTTACATGAACCTCATGACCTTCCAGGCGTTCTTTTATTTTATTTTCTAGGCTAAATTTACCCATGATTCTCTTGTTTTAATTTTGGATAGTTGGTCTCTTAGCATACTCTTTGCCCTCGACAATCTTGATCTGGATGAAGCTTCTTCGATTCCCATCATTTCTCCGATCACTTTGTGGCTATACCCATCTATCACAGCAAGGTTAAAAATTTCCCTATAGGCGTCTGGTAATTTTGCTACTTCGGCCAGTATTTCATCCGTAGTAAGTTTTTCAATAATAGTCTCATTTTTCTCAGGGATCTGGATCACTTCATTATCAATGGCGACGATATCCACTTTCCTCTTACGCAACTGCGATAAGCACACATTAATCGTCACTTTTGTCATCCATGAAGTCAACTTTCCTTTTTTGGGATCGTGCTTATGGATGTTATTCAATATACGCAGGAAGCTCAGTTGTAAGGTATCTTTGGCCTTTTCCCGATCCCCAATGTATCGTATGCAAATCGCGTACAATAGATCACCGTATTGATTGACCAGCATTCGCTGAGCCTTAGGCTGTTTCTCAATGCAGCCGGCAATGATCTTTTGTATGTTGGTGTTCAATATCATTATGTTTTTCAAAGCGCGATTATATTGACGTTAAACCAGCATTTATCCGAATAGAAGAATTACAATCCCCCACTACTATGACGTCAGATCTACCCGTACTTTTGTTAATATCATTTCCAAAAGGTTCATCCACCATTACATCTAATATATCAAGATTAGCGGGTAATGCTATTTCTACAAAATAATTACCCGGTGGTATATTCCTGATAAAGTAATTTCCATTGCTGGTGACACCTTCTGCGATGAGTTCACCACTTTCATTTAGAAGTCTCACCAATATTTCGTTGAGTCTGATGTCTCCGCTATCGAAAACATTGGGAGTAGTACCCTCAACATCTTGCCATACTAATCCAAAAACAGTATTGTTATAGCTATTGACAAACTCGCCTACTTGACATTTATTTCCAATTGCATCTTCCATTTGAATTTCAACAAAACCACCAGTTGTTAGCGTAAGAATTGGATTTTCGGTAGACGTGACCGATTGACCGTCAAATGAGGCGGTGTAAGGAGGTAAGCCTCCTATAACATTTGTAACTATAGTAATGTTGGGAGCACATCCAAAAACAGAAAAATTTCCACAGCCTAAGCCTTCTGGTATTACAAAACCCAAATCAACATTTTCTATCTCTTCGTTTGTATTAATTACTCGTTCATCCGAAACGTAAAAATTCCCATCTATCGCAAAGTCACTATCCCTTTCATCACTTCCAACGCCACTTATGACAATCTCATAATCTTCCCGATTGTACACTCTGACAACATAAGTACCAGGCAATAAATCCGTAAACTTATATGCGTTGTTATGTGTATTGAGATATGATGGAAATAAATCAACATCAATTCCAGAGACCTTTCTCAGGTTTACACTCTGAGGTCTTATCTCTCTGTCTTCATCGTCATCCCGGACATTATTTGAATTCTCATCGAACCAAAGAATGCCAGAAATTTCGCCAGTAGTTACCGATTCATCAATTTCTATGTTGAATGATCCCTCAATGGAAAATTCATCAAATTCTGAGGTATGGCCGCCAAGACTGTCTTGTGAAACATACAATACCCCAGAGAATGTTCCAGATACAAAATTTGTAAAACTTGTAATAGTTACATTAAACTCGCTGCACGTAAAAGCATTGTTTAGATGATCCCCACATCTCATTTGTAATTCAGGATTACTTGGTCCGACACTTCCTTGAACAGACACGCTTGATGGAGTATAGACACCGGATGACGTTGCAAAAATATCAATATCAAAAGATTCAAAGCCTCCGGTCGCACCTCCTCGAATAATCAGTTTCTCTTCGTTGGAAAAGTACACATCCGCTTCAGTTAGTAAAGGCGCTAACTCGCCATCTACGGAATATTGAATAAACTCTTCCACTCCATCACAAATTCTTACGTCCTGAAAATCATGAAATTCAAGATCTGGAGAAATATCAAAAATTTCAGAGCTTTTAATGTTTTCCGGATCAAAAAATTGTAAGGTATAGTTTCCATTCTGACAACCGCTAACAATGGTAGAAAACGTACCATCCAGATTTGTCTGATTCGCTATTGGTGTTATTACCTGTTCGACTTTATCACCTGATTTTAATAACCCGTAGGCACTTTGCAGCGGATCATTAAAACATCCGATCAATCGACCTTGAATAATGGTAAGAAAATTTTCAACGTCTACTTCAATATCGCCCAGATCCATATCTTCTGTGAAAGAACCAATTTCATGAGTAACAATCGTTTCATTGCAATGTCTGACATTCAACGTCAACAACTCATCTTTCGGAACTTTACCACGAAAGTACCCTTCACTATCTGTACTTCCGTATCCAGCCATTAAATTGAAGGTTCTTATTGTAACAGGAAAGTTGGCTACAGGCTTCTGATTGCTGACAATTCGTCCTTCAATATTCACCAAGGGAAATGGTGCGTCACAATTCCAAAACGAAAAATGTGAAACTTCGGCAGTATAAAAACCATCGACCATTTGGGCCTGGCCTTCTTCTTGCCAGACGCCATCCCACTCATCAAAAGACCAAAGAGCGATTGAATTTGGAGGTTCTAAACTGTTATCTACTGGAAAGCTTAACGTAGCAGTCGCTTCATCCGCCAATTGAAGTGCCCTTCCTTCCGAAGTCTCCAATTCGACGCTTATCATTCCATATGTTCCCAATTGAACTTCATCCTCATTCATTGTGATACCGGAAAGATTGCCAGGCATGTTAACTCCCAAATCCGGGTCTCCAGGATTGTACCAATGTGAATAAACATAAACTTGCCCATTGTACGGATCTTTTCCATCCTGGTAGACTATTGCATTGGGAGGCACTCTCAATTCAGCACCGGAACCTATACTTATGGTCCCTCCCTCATTGGAAGAGAATAAATCTGCTTCTCTTCTATTTACCATTGCTATTTTGATAAAAGATTTTTTTCCTACCGCTGGAATAAAAGATTTGAATCCATCAAAAAATCCGTCTTTCTCCACATGAACTACAGACTGGTTTCTATTCAGCCTCTGATTATTGAGGTAAAAAATACCATTGTCATTGGTAGTCAATTCGTGGTTGTATACTCTTACCGAAGCATTTGAAACAGGTGTTCCTTCTTCATCAACAACAAATCCAGTGACACCTCCTACAACTTCTACCTTGGGGTCACCGCTTGGTTCTACCGTTACCTGACGTTCTGATTTCTCATCTTTTCGACACCCTGAAAATACAACAAGCAACGCCAGTATTATATACGTAAAATTTATTGGTCTCATTATTTATTTTTTAAAGATAGAAGCATATTTAATATATGATCCTTCTTATGAACTGTATTTTTTAAATGAATAGAGAACGCTCTTGGTGTTAATACTTCACCCAAGTTTCAAACGTTGCAAGAAAAGTCAATTTATTTTTTTCAGAATATTTAATTGAAGTACACGCAAACGAATCAAGCATTTTAAACATATTTGCTGTCGTTAAAAAATTGAAAAAACGTCTTCTGAAAGAAATTAGAAAAATAATCGCCTTTTACGATTCGACGGATCATCAAAATGAACGTCTTGCCCTGGCTTCAGTAGTCAATGTCGAAGCCTCCTCCTATCGACGCATAGGTGCTCGCATGCTCGTGAGCAGTTCAGGACAATGGGTAGGAGGCATCAGTGGTGGGTGTCTCGAAGGCGATGCATTAAAAAGATCACAAAAGGCTATTTTTAATAACACGCCCTCATCCGTGGTCTACGATACCATGGACGATGATGCCAATGAAATTGGTGTTGGTCTTGGTTGCAACGGAAGAATCGAAGTGCTCTTCACCCCAATTGATCCTCAAAACCCCGAAAACCCAATCGAACAATTAAGAACTATTGCCGTTTCAAAAAATCCATCCCTCCTTCTCAAAGTGGTAGAGTCCAGCGCCCCTGAAGGCTTCCTCGGCAACAGCAAATTACTTAAGGAAGGCAAAGGGGAAATCGAGTTTTGCAGCATAGATTCTAAAGAGCTTGAGAATGCCGCTCAAGAAGTAAAAGCAAAGAAACGCCCCATACTCAAAACGTTCATCAATTCTGAGAACCATACACTAAAAGTGCTGGTTGAATTTATTCGTCCGGAAACCAAATTAATTATTGTTGGTGACAATTATGATGTGGCAGCCTTAGTGGGAATCGCCGACGAATTGGGTTGGGAATGTTATATTGTAGGACGCAAGAAAAAACTCTCGAAAAAACTATTTAGCATCGCCAAAGCTGTCTATGAATACGAAGCATTTTCTCAAATTAAAATAGATGCGTACACGGCAATAGTCCTGATGACCCACGATTATAATTGGGATAAGAAAATCCTACCTCAGGTAATCCATAAATCAGTTCCATATATTGGTATGTTGGGCCCTAAAAAACGCATGCTCAAAATGCAAAACGAACTTGGTATTGATTCGCTTGACCGAATAGCACACTTCCACAGCCCTGTTGGTCTTGATATTGGTGCAGAATCCCCGGAAGAGATTGCCCTGGCCATCGCCTCCGAAATTGTGGCTGCATTTAGAAATCGAAATGGGAATTCTTTGAAATTTAGGGAAGGGACGATTCATGGGCAATTATGAATAATACTTTTCTTGAAGATTGCCTGAAAAGTAATCACATTATTGCATTGGATTCAATCACGAGATATATTGGGCAAAGCTCCAAAACTTGCATGGAAACTAAAGTTTGTGGTTATCTTATAGATAACATTCTCATTAGATCACAGCCTGGGATGGTATCTCAGGCTATGAAGTGGAAACTTTTCAGTTTTATTCATTTGAAGATCTTAAATATATTGTCCTAACTAAATACTATATTCCCATTGCAAAAATTTAATTTACCACCGAATAAAATGACCTTCATGAAGAAATCTATCCTCCCACTTTTTCTAATCTTTCTTCTATCTGGGTGTGCGCAGAAATATGCTGAATCTGACCTTCTCGGCAAATGGAACGTTACCAAATGGACCATCGAAACCAGTGGTAAAACGGTTAACAGCAAAATGGAAATGAATTTCGAATCCGATGGTATCTATTCGATTGATTATGGCTCAAAGAATGAAAATGGAAAGTATTGGATCAATGGAGAATACCTGCATACGGTAGCAGAAGTAAAATCGGAGATGAGTGTTCGCATTATGAACTTGAAAAGCGACACCCTGGAAATTCAAATGAATCGAGGAGGAAGTATGGAACGAGTAATTTTATTGAAAAAATAATATCAGAATCGGACCTTCAAATTGTATTCTTTAAAGCAATAAAACTTTTTGGATGCTCCAGCGAAATAATGATACAAAACTCATCATCTTGGATGATTGTTATTGGCATCGGTTTCCTCTCGGAATTCAAAATCGATACATTAATTAAGAGTGCTTTTGACCCGAATAAAGCCCAGATTTATTCAATTTGTGTTGAACTTATCTCTTATCGTTGAATGGACATAAGGTACGCAATAATTTCACCAAGTTTTCCTTTGATCTGACTTTCGGTAAGATGATCATCTGTAGAAAACACTTCTCCCCAGATCGGCATATCTCGTGTGCCATGCGCTTTGGACATTTTACGACCATCTATAATATTCGCAATCTCCAAAATTGGGAATTCATCATTTTTACGAGTGGCTCGAATCATTGTAAGGTCAGCGGGCTGAATATCAAATGTATCAATAACCAATCCAGTACCATCCTGTCCATGGCAAACGCTACAATACTTCTGGAAATGTAACTTTCCTTTTTGAGCTTGAACAGCACGAGAATTTTTCGGAGGTTTTGGATCACAACTTGTAGCAAAGGCTATTGTAAAAGCAGCCATGATTGTGAATGCAATTCCAAAACGTGAAAGCAATACTAGTTTTAAGTTTTTCATTTGGTAAGTGTTTTAGCCGTATTGAGATTTTGATATGTGTTAATTTACCATGACTATTGGTAGCCTCAAATGACTTCGATCAATGCCATCCATGATATCCGTCGCAAACGTATATTTTGGGAAAGCATTCGAAGAACACGAAACTCGATGGAATGCCTAAAATTTCAGCAAAAGATTTTATAGGGATTCCGCAACGATTATTACTTTTAGCATCCATAATAATTTCAATCCGGGATGAATAAATTAAAACTGCTTTTCGCTTTTTTGCTAATTATAACTACTATGCTTGATGCCCAAAACGATGGCTGGCACATTACCACCCAAGACAACTCCAACTACACCGGAATTGCTATTTCCAACGGTAGAATTGGAATACTTACTTCCGAAAAACCATTGGAGGTAAAACATATCGTTTTGAATAATGTCTACGATGTCGACCCTTATTTGAAGGTAAGTCAGATCGTACACGGCATGAATTTCGGCAATCTTGACATGTATGTTGATGGTGAAAAAATCACTGAAGACAACATTAGTAATTGGAAGCAAACCATGGATATGAAAAGTGCGGCGTTCACGACCTATTTTGATTTTAAAGATAAAGCGAGCATTTCATGTACGATATATGCACTGCGCAATCTTCAATATTCGGGATACATCGACGTGAAGGTTGAAGCAAAAAAAGATCTTTCGGTGCAGGTTGCCGGAAAAATCATCACACCGGAAGAGTTTCAAAAGCCGGAACATTCCTATCAAGTACTGCGGGATGTCGAAACCACCATGCCTATTCTACGTTCGATGGCAGATACCCCTTTTGGAAAGCATACGGTTAGTACTTCCGGAACCTTCATTTGGCATGCGATCAATTCTTCCAGAGAACATCAACGACCTGAACTTACCCATGAAATCGCATCACCCTATGTCAATACCTTGAAATGGGAAATGGACATCAAAGCTGGTCAAAATTTGGAATTTGCCTGGACCGGAGCACAATGTACTACCAAAGATTTTTCGGATCCAAAATCAGAATCTGAACGAATGGTTATCTACAATCTTCTGAATTCAAGAGATGTTCTGGTTAGTCAACACAAAGCACAATGGGAAGAGCTGTGGCAAGGTGATATTATTATCGAAGGCGATTTGGAATCACAGCAGGATGTGAGACTTGCCTTGTATCACCTCTATGCTTTCGGACGAGGAGATTCGGATTTGAGCATTGCACCGATGGGACTATCGTTGCAAGTTCCGTACAACGGTCACATTTTCTGGGATACGGAGCTATGGATGTTTCCTCCCCTTTTGATGTTGAATCAGGATATTGCCCGTTCACTGGTCAACTATCGATCTGATCGTTTAGATAAAGCCATTCAGAGAGCAATCAATTATGGATATAAAGGTGCCATGTTTCCCTGGGAAAGTGACGATACTGGTGAAGAAGCCACCCCACCATTTGCACTTACCGGGCCTTTCGAACATCATATCACTGCCGACATAGGAATCGCATTTTGGAATTACTACCGAATCACAAAAAATGAAAAGTGGCTGGTCGAAAAAGGATATCCACTAATGAAAGAAGTAGCTGACTTTTGGGTAAGTCGTGCAACTGAAAATGTCGATGGCAGTTATTCCATTAATAATGTCGTAGGTGCCAATGAGTTTGCTCCAAATGTCAATGATAATGCCTTTACCAATGGCGCTGCAATCACTGCACTTCGATATGCTTCTAAAGCTGCAGTTCAAGTTGGTCTCAAACCCAATCCGATGTGGGAAAAAGTCGCCGCTAATATTCGAATCTTGAAATTTGATGATGGCACTACCAAAGAACACAGCACCTACGATGGAGAAATTATCAAGCAAGCCGACGTCAATCTGCTCTCTTACCCACTCAACATTGTTAACGATGAAGCAGCTATCTTAAGAGATCTTCAATATTACGAACCCAAGTTGGCCGTCGAAGGACCTGCAATGGGCAAGTCGATCTTTTCCGTTTTATATGCACGACAAGGAGATGCAGACAATGCATTTCGACTTTTCAAAGAAAGTTATGTACCGAATCAGCAAGAACCTTTTGGAGCACTCTCAGAAACGGCAACGGCAAATCATTCTTATTTTGCCACCGGTGCCGGAGGAATGCTTCAGACTATTTTATTCGGATTTGCAGGACTTGATTTTACAGATGAGGGAATCGTCCAGAAAGACCCAATTCTGCCCAAGCAATGGAAGTCGTTAAAAATTACGGGGGTTGGAATTCATAAGGAAACGTATTTAATTGAAAATTGAAAAGGGAAAAGGAAAAAGGAAAAAGGGAAAATTGATGATGGATGATGGATAATGAGGGTTTGGATTGTTTTGAGAGGTAAAATGTAGAAATATGAATTTGAGATATAGCGTATTGTTTTTGGGTTGGATGTTAGTTATGTTGGTGGCTTGTAAGCAGAATAAGGATACTCCACCATCACCTGTCCAGAAAGAATATTCGGCGAAACCGATTTCGATCAAGAATCTTTATTTGGAAGACGCGGTAAAGATATTGTATGACGGTAGCTACTTGACCGGACCAGATGAGATTTTAAATCATTATACAAAGAATCCGATGGACGTAAAGGATTCCAGAATTTTTATAGATCTGATTGCTAACGAAAAAAAAGGGTTGACCTATGAAATGAGTGAAATCATAGATGCAAACGACTTGAAATACCAACAGATTTTAATTTGGAAAGATACGGATACCTTGCGTCACCAGGCATTTGAACACATCGCTCCAAAACGCAAAGCTGATGTTGACCTCTCAGAAATTAACGCGAGTCGGGAACAATGGATGGAATTATGCAACGCACACAATAGCAAAGACTTAATCCATAAAATGTATAGTGAGAATACACTTTATTATAATCACAAACCCATGGTGGTCGGAAGAGAGGAGTTGGTCAAAGAGTATGATTATATGAATCGGGCTAATTATAAATTAACTCTAAAACCTATTATTGTGGAAGTGGTAAATGAAGATTGCGTTTTTGAGATTGGACAATGTGAGGGCAGTTACAATGGAAAGTATATCATTGTATGGCGAAAAGATTTTAGTGAAAAGTGGGAAGTTTTTATTGATTCTAATATATGATTCTCACCTATAAGTTTGGACTAGAAATCAATTTTGACCCTGTTCAATCTAACTTAACCTTATGTTCTTCTTTTCAGCAAGTTTGTAACTTTGCTGCATAAAAAATGATAAATTCAACTCGTTCATGGAAAACTCTACTCAACTCGCCAATCGATTCAAAGAAGTGCTTCTTAATGGAAAATGGATCTCAAACAACAATTTCAAAATGCTTTTAGAAGATTTGCCATGGGAGAAGGCGACGCAAAAGGTAGGATCCCTAAATACCATTGCGGCGCTGGCCTATCATGTCAATTATTACGTAGCCGGTGTTTTAAATGTATTTGAAGGTGGAAATTTAGAAATTCGAGACAAGTACAGTTTTGATTTAAAAAATTTGGAAAATCCAACGGATTGGAAAAACTTTCTGAACTCCATGTGGTCAAATGCTGAAAAATTTGCAAATCATGTAGAGAGAATGACAGAAGAACAACTAGGCCAACCCTTTGTGGATGAAAAGTACGGTACCTATCGCAGAAATATTGAAGGCATGATTGAGCATTGTTATTATCATCTGGGGCAAGTATCTCTCTTACTAAAGTTAATGGCAAAATAAAGAGAGAACCCGGAAAACCATTTTAAAAATAAAGGTAAAGCAAGGGCCTTCCTATCGAGGTAGAAAGGCCCTTTTTTCATACACTCATCGTATAATGCACACGTTGAGATGATGAGGTCGAATTTTTTTTTAGAGCTGCTGCAGTGCCTGGGCAAATTGGCCGGGATCACTCATGTTCACGAAATCAGAACAGTTTACGATCTCCAGATGATAACCGACGTTTATAGTCACGGTAATAATGGCCACCATCACTGTGCCGTCGGGGCATTCGATGACAATAATGAGATTTACGGTAAGTCCACCAAGAGGTAGTGGTCCTTCTGCTCCGCCACAAATTTTATAGGATCCGGTATCAGGGTCATAGGTCAATTCAAATGCACTATTGACATTAGGAACATTGATCGCAACTACGGTATTCCCTGGTTCTCCACCACAAAGTTCAGGACAATTAATCACAACTTCAACACACTCTACTTCTTCGCCCCCTGCACCAAAAATGATATCTACATTGATCCATCCTAGAATATCTTGAATAATAACCAGATACTCTTCTGCATTTCGGCTTTGATTTTCAACTACTTTTACTGGTTTCCCAGTAGGCTTCCAGATTACCTGATCCTCTACCTCTTCACCATAAAATAGTTCCATTCCTTCCCTGGCTCCTCCAGTATTTTCAGTAGGCAAATAGATACGCATATCACCATTACCATCGGCAGAAAGCTTTTCACCATCTTGATATACTTGAATAAAAATCTCTCCACCGGATTCCAGAATTTCCGGTTGACCGTCATAATCGGCTAACGTTTGCTTTCGGTTCAAAATCATATCAGCCACTGAATAAATCTCAATAAGTTCGATCTCGACTTCACCTCTTACTCTTTCACCTCTCGAATTTACCAGAGCATTTTTGATCTTAACCCGTGTGCCTTGTTCGCCAGTAATGGAATACGTTCCTTCCCCTTCATCCTGCGCCACAAATCGTTGTGTATTATACTGCAATTCCTGCTTGAAAAGCGAAATAGCAATTTCATCTTCCTGAGTGGTCAGAGCTTCATTGTCACCACATGAAAAAAAGCCAATTGAAAGACCAGTAACCATCAATAGGCCCAATAAAAATTTAGAGTTTATTTTCTTAAACATAATCATTAAGTTTTAGGTTAATTAGTAATTGAATTGACGTCAATACATTTCAAAATTACGGGAAGTATTGTTGGCAGATCATGCCATTTTGTGCCATTTTACGCCATTTCATGCCATTGGACAAGCCCAGTTCACCTTTCACTGATCCACCGCCACATCGAAAATTTAGAGTTTCTGAAGATATGAAGATTAGAGCATCCTCACGCATTGATACATGGATAAAATATTGAAAAACAATGAATTGACATCATACTTCTTTGGGTTTGCTTGTTCCCTTTTTAAATGGATATCCAAGCTTTTCGAATATTTCGTTTTGCTTTTGTGGGCTAACCAAACCTCTTGGAACTTCAATGTCCGATTTCTTAATCCACCTCTGCAAAGTGCGTAGACTAACACCTAATTCCTGAGCAATTTGATACTTTGTCTTTGAAACAGACATAATCTTAACATTTTTAAGGGCATCTCTTGTTACAATGAAATTATCAGGATGTTATATTTGATGATTATGAGATAAATGTTTATTTCAATAATCCAAACAAAAAAGGCATATAAAACATATTGTTAACACCTTTGCAAGGCATTTTATCATTCGTTTTAAAGCAACTAATAAAACGTTACTAGCGATATAATTATAATATACCATAAAGTCAAGCATACTTCGAAAATTTACGTAATTGACTACTTTAATCGATATGGGACATTCAATTTTATCAAAACCTTCGATTTATCCCCTCACATCTGTTGTCCAGCGCAATACAATCAAAAGAAATCAAGTAAACTCTAATAAGTCACAAATCTTTGAAATAACCACTCCTATTACTCTGCACTTCATATATGATAAACCGATCTTAATCTTATAATCCTTTGCGATCAAAACGTGACAATATTTTATTCTTCTTAAAGGGCATGAACTACCCTGATGCAAAAACGTTGCATCTCTACACACAAGGACCAAACTCAATTTGAAAAATATTTTTCAACAAGAGTATTCGGGAATTCTAAAAATTAATCCATGAACTTAAAGAGCTTTCGTGCATTTCTCTATACCGCAAACACGACTGCATAGCCATAGGATTATTCAAACTGACATGATCTATTTTGGTACACTGAGCGTAGCCAAGGAATGGTGATGTTCCATTATAATCAGAATGACAGTTTTTGCCCGAACACAAAATTTAATAAGAGGGAGCAATACGTTTTGCAAACCTGAAAATCCCGCTAAGGATTCAACATTACATTTTTAATACCTTTACTTTTTATAAAAAGACATGTGTGTGTGTGTGTGTGTGTGTGTGTGTCCAACTTCCATAAATTCAGCCTAATCGAAATCATTTTAATATGCATCAAAAATTTAAACTGCAAGAACTCGTTGAGAGTTGGTTTAGCAAATGGGCCTCTGGCGACTTTCTTAATCTGCCTATTACGGATAACTTTAAGCATACCAGTCCTTTTGGTACTATTGAGGGTAAAAAGACCTACATCGATCTGGTGGCAAATAACAAAGAAAAATTCCTCGGATATACATTTGAGATTCACGACGAAATTTATGGAGACAATCGTGCCTGCGTGCGATATACAGCCAAACAAGGCGCTGACTTCAGATTAGATGTAAGCGAATGGTACTACCCGGAAGGTGGTCTCATCAAGGAGATTATTGCTTATTATCATATTGGTGAGATTCGAAAAGAAAGAAAATTAACGGACTGAATTTACACGACGAGCACTAAAAAACTCCTGGATCCACCCCGTGTAAGATCAAAAGATTGAAATTTTCTTAACAATCATGTATTTTGCGGCACATATCAACTTCTATACTAGACTTGAATGTCAAGATGAATTGAAAATATAAATGAATAAGTCTCTTCTTTTTTTACCTGATATTTCTGGATTTACGAAGTTTGTTCAGACCACAGAAGTTGAACACAGTCAGCATGTTATTGCAGAATTACTGGAAGTGCTCATTGGTGCCAATACACTAAATCTTCAATTGGCCGAAGTCGAAGGAGATGCGTTGTTTTTTTTTCTGGAAGAAGAAATACCCTCGTTGGAAAAATTGCTGGCGCAGATTGAGACTATGTTCACAGCCTTTTACAGTCATCTCAAATTATTGGAGAAAAATCGAATTTGTCCTTGCAATGCCTGTTCTACAGCTCCCAATTTGGAATTGAAAATCATTGCACATTGCGGTGAGCTGCAATTCATCAATATACAGGACAAACGAAAACCCTTTGGATCACAAGTAATTGAAGTCCACCGGCTAATGAAGAATTCAGTGGATAGTGATAATTATGTACTCCTGAGCAATGATCTTGCGGAAACAATTGCACTGCCAGCTACATATCAAAGTAAATTGTTTGAATTCAATACCGGTGAGGATGAATACGATGATAAAAAAGTATCTTATCTCTACTCGCTCATAGATAGGGAAAACCTTCATCTGAAGCCTTTTGAACAAGCCAGAAAAGTTCATTTTGACAGACCTCCATCTATCCTTCTTAAAAAAAAGTATCCGATGTCGGCACCTCAATTATTGGAATACATAACCAATTACAGTTATCGGCATCATTGGGTAACCAATGTGGATAAATTTGAATACAACGCAAATGAGGTCACCCGATTGGGTACTGAGCATGTATGTGTAATAGGGGGTAAACATTTTAATCTAGAGACCATAACTAAAAATGGCAAACCGGGACAACTGATTTACGGCGAATTTACCACCGATGCTCCCCCTGTAGATGAACTTTATCAATTCTTCATTCTCAATCCACTTACCCATAATTCTTGTCGGCTGGAGGTCGAAGTTTACTGGAAGGCAAAGTCACCGATCAAGAAATTAATGCTCTTTCTTATTGCTAAAAAGTTGTTGAAGAAGAATTTCACACAATCCATTGATGATCTTTATGATTTCGTAGTTGGCATAAAAAGTACCGATGAAGTTGTCATTGAAAATATTGAAGGTACATCGTAAAATAGAGTCGCCACTTCGAATCTGAATCGTATGGAAATCGGTATTAATCCAAAACCAACTTGGGGCCCTCTGGATTTTTCACTGGTATTATTATGATACGCCGCATCATAGATTCTTAACGATCTTATTATCTTAAAGCAAACATTAGCACTAATTCTAAACCTTAAACGACACTATGAAAAACGTTAAACACCTTAAAATCACGTCCCTAATTGCAATTTTCTGTTTATCTGCACTTTTTTATTCGTGTAATCCGGTGGCGGGCGGAGCCAATTCCGTTACCATTGATAATGTTGATGTAGCTCTGTGCAATTCTAAGGATGATCAAAACCATCATGGATGCTCATGCAGCTTTATGGATGTTGCCGGTGATGCAAATTCCATCATCTTTTCTTCCAATATGAATAGGTCAAAAAATGCTTGCATCAGTATCAATGGGGCAACTGAAGTATTTACGGGAAAACGACTTGATCATAGAGTAGAACACCATCGACAATCCCATATGCCTAATTGGATTATGGTTACTGAAGAGAATAAAATTGCCATTTTTGATCATCTCGTGGATATGGCTGAATATGACACGCATAAGGATGCCCTAGTTCAAGCACTTTTGGCAATGCATGATTTACCGGATGAGATCCCTGCAAAAATCGCTGATTCAGTGCCGGAAGAAACAAAAAACTCCATTCAAAAATTATGTTACGAAGCATTGGACATGGCTAAAAAAGAACGAGAAAACGGAAATCACGGCGCTCCCATTGAGATTGAGCTTTCCAATGACAACTATGACGTCTATATTAAAGGAGCGGTTGAAAATCATAATGAAGATGGATCAGACAATTATGTTGGAACCATTGATGTTAAAGATAAAACGGGTAAGGTTGTAGGAACCAAAGAGTTTCGGGGAACCTGCCTGTGTGCATAATCTGCAGCGCTCTAAGGGCTTCGAAGCCCGTAGAGCGCTGTAAAATTCTAAGTTGAACTCGTATCAATAGAACAACATAAATGAAAAGTTCAACCATTAAATCATGAAATCTGTCCCCGCCTTTACTTCGTATTCGTCTATTAGCAAAAACAATATGTAAAAGCATAAATTCATGCATACTTGTATGGATAATATTGATTCATTAACTAAATAAAACAACTAAAAAATGCGAAACCCAGTAAATTGGTTTGAGATTGCAGCTATCGATCTTGATAGAGCCAAAGATTTTTATGCAAACGTATTCAATGCAGAATTTGAATTTGTCCCGATGCCGGATAGTCCCATGTATATGTTTGCTGGAGATCCTGAAGCACCGAATACGATGGGCGCCCTGGTAAAATCAAAGGAAAATATTCCATCCAAAGAAGGCACCTTGATCTATTTTCAATGTGAGGATTTAGCGAACGAAGAAGCACGTGTCGCGCCAAATGGTGGCCAGGTAATCATGCCCAAAACATCCATCGGAGAATTTGGTTTTATTGCTCAATTTATCGATACAGAAGGCAATAGAATTGGATTGCATTCACAGGTATGATCCCGGTCAGAGGTTTTAAACACTTATTCTTCTTTTTTGTACTTGTGAGTGTAAATTTGAATTTTAAGTTGATTTAGCCAATCATGATATTGACTTCTAACTACAACGTGCGCAAATATTGGGCGTTACAACACTGGTTATGAAGCAAACTTTGTCAATCCTTCTCGAACTTAGCACTTAAATTAGAAATGGCATCACAAGTACTACTTGGGTGCCATTATTAGTTAAACCAAATTTTGGTTATATTTCAATTTGAATAATTAGCATATTTGGTCGAGAAAAATCCTGCCAACTGGATGGCTTCTTTTTGACTGATCAGGAATGGACGATTAACGAATAAAATAAATCAATGGACCACGATATCTTAGACATTGATCTAGTAGAAGAGCACGAGCATGAATTCCAACCTTCGATATGGAATTGGATTGCGGTTATACTTCTATGGCTGGGCTTAATTTTGTGCATTGTATTCGGACTCCATTCATTAGATGTATATGCCGCGATGATATCTCTGTCCATCATATCTTATGTTTTCTGGAAAAATTACCAAATCGGTGTGAAATGGATATTCGCCATCATCATTGCTGGCATTATAGGTTTATTGACCTTTTTCCCAATCTTTTATTCGATTGGTTTTGAATACAATAATTCTGAGATCTCATTCGATATTCTCTTGATATTGATTGGGGGGCTGCATTATTTTACGAATAGAGAAATGCTAAGTTATACCTCAGGAAGTCAACAAGAAAATGAAAACGAACCCCTTCATGAACAACCCGAAAATCGTGCTGCCATTAACCGTTTCAAACGTCGATTTAAGACAAAACAATTGGACGAATTAGAGTTTATTCTTTACAATGACAAGATGGTGAACGAAGCACGTAAGGCTGCGAAAGAACTGATTTCTGAAAAGACGAATGATGGGTGAAAAAGTGATCCACTATCTTTTTTAAAACCAAAAAGTATATACGATGCTATTGTCTCCTGTGCATACACAAAAAAGAGACTAAATCTAACCATCCAAATCTTAGAGAAATACTATTTGATGTCCAACAACTCCACTTCGAAGATCAAAGCCGTATGAGGAGGAATTTGTCCGCCAGCACCTCGTTCGCCGTACGCTAAATCAGATGGGACAAACAACTTCCATTTTGAACCAAGAGGCATCAACTGTAATGCTTGTGTCCAACCAGATATCACACCATTCACCGGAAATGATGCAGGCTCTCCTCTGTTCACCGAACTGTCAAATACAGTACCATTGATCAAAGTACCGTGATAATGTGTAGTGACTGTACTAGTCAATCCTGGTTTTGGACCGCTACCCTCTTTTAATATTTGATATTGAAGGCCACTCTCAAGGGTAACAACTCCTTCTTTTTTACCATTCTCTTCAAAAAATTCTAGTTGTACCTTCTTAGCTTGTTCTTGTGCTTGGGCTTGCATTCTGGCAAAATGACTATTTAACGCATCTCGAACTTCTTCGGGTCCCATCTTTACGGATTTTCCAGTCATTCCCGCTTTAATACCGTCTATTAAAAGTTGTAGATCTGCATTTTCCAGCCCCTGTGCCTTGAGCGTTGATCCTATATTTATACCAAAGGCATAACTTAATTTTTCTAATTCGCTTTTCATATTTCTTGATTATGGGGCGAAGTTAACCAAATGCCTGAACCTGCCCATTCTTATCGCAAATGAATTCATAAATCGCTTATTTCAGGGTTACCCTGTCTTAAACCTCAATTCCACTTTTCAATGGTTGATAGCTTATGCAATTTCTTTGGGTAGCTTGATCCAGAGTAATTTCTTTTCACAAATCAATTCGTTTACTGGCGACTGCCTTTTTGTACTTCTACATAGATCGCAGGTATGGTTTAAGTCAAGATTTACAACTCAAAACCTGGTGTAGTAACAGGCATTTCCGGTGATGGATGTCCGTTTGGAGAACCTAGTTTGATTGGGTTAATCTATAGCGTGAGGAAGATTTATTTTTTTGAATCTATAAACGATATATTCACCCTCAGCATGAATTCTTTCCTTCAACTCGAAACCGCATTTCATGATTCGCTTCACCCTTCTATCTATTTCTTGAATATCAGGAATTTTTCTGTCAAATTGCATGGTCTCAAAATTCGTCCCAATGATTAGCTCTCCATTCGGAGCCAGAAGGTTTTCGATCCCCTTCATCTTTTTCTTAAAATCAGGAAACCATCGGTAAAAGAAATGATGCAGGCAGTCGTATACGATTTTATCAAAACGAGGCGCATCGGTGACTTCCGAAAATTCTCCAAATAAATAATACAATTTATTGGTTGAGCGATCGCCATTTGAAATCAGATCAAAAATGGGGTCCTCAATTTTATCTACGGGAGCTGGATTAAATGCAACCTCCAGACTATCATATGAAAGATATAGCAATTCTACCAATCGATTCTGAAACGCCGAAAAGTGAAGAACTCGATCACCATCTTCTATTCCATAATGAGAGACTTCATTCAATCGCAATGAATTAGGATCGATCTGGTGAGGGTAACGATTATTCCAAATACCAAAACGCGAAATGTAGATCAGTTGAAGACTTTCCAACAGTGTTGCGAGCTCGTTCTCATCCAAACTATTATATATCTCGCTCGTTTTAAGCGCATTGATACTGGATTGTCTTGCTTTAGATTCGTCGCCAGTGATATTTTTAGCCACAAAGTTCAAATTGTTGCAAAAGCGATAAAAGTCTTTTTCGGAAGATACAACGCTGTCCAACTTCAACCTGATCTTTTCGACCTTTTGTACATGGACAAGATATTCTTCAAAGATAATTCTGCGAAACTCGGAAGCCCCCTTTACAATCTTCGCTTTCTGACAATGCAAGACACTTGCTATCGCTATAAAATAGATGGTAAAAAGGTATTTTATGATATACAGCAATGGTTTCATGAAAACGTTCAAAGCCTATTTGCTTTAAAGATAGTACTTATTTCTACTTCCAGCCCTCCCTTGAAAACCATAAAGGAGACAAAGGTCAGCGCAAAGTATATAAGCGTGGATCAATAAGACATCTTCATCGATGCGAGTTTTGCGCACTTCATTTAATTGCCTTGATATCCAGGTACGTCATGAATTTTTCATTGTGGTCAAAATACAACCTCAAGCTCGTTACATCAAATCTGAAAATATTGAAACCTTGAGTGATACAATCTCACTCTCTCCTTCTCCTAACGCCTCTCTCTCGGAGTGGTCTGAAACTACGATGTCGGCGATCCTCTTCAAATTCTCCTATAAAATCTTTACCAGAGATAGAGATGTCCTGGTTTGTATTTTTTTTGATCTAAGTAATTGTTGTGTTTGGAACGCAAATGCGTTTTAAAATAATTTTTCTGATTTCTTCAAAATTATTGTGTTGCACCTCTTCCAATGACTTGTAATTTCTTTCTGTGAGCCATTCCATTAAAGTAAGACACCGTTCCCTAATTTTTCTTTTTATCAACAAATTTTGACTCATTTTTTCTGTGACTATCTCAATGTTTTCCTGAATATAAGATTGCATTTCATCAACTTCCTTTTTCCAATAATCAGAATATTCGTTGTAGTTGAGCGGTTTTTTCAAATCTATACTTTTTAACGTAATTGGAATCACCGCATTTAAAAACTTTTCTTTTTCCCATTTATTGTTTCGTGCTATATCACATAATTCCTGCATGCAAAAATAAGATTTGAAATAACCATCGCTCAGTATCAGGATTGTCAAGTTGCTTTTGCCTAGATCACTCATAAATTTTGATACTGAATCAGCATGCATCAATTCGGTTTTGTCACGACATAAACGAAAGCCGTGCGAATCCAGATTCCGATCTAGTTTGTCCACCAAATTATGCTTGCCCGTTTTGTCCCATTTATACGATATATAAATCTTACAATTACAGGCTCTGGTGCATATCTGTGATTCTGAAGGGTCATCTACGGGGTTAATTTCAGGATATGTTCTTGAATTATATTTTTCAATCGTTGATTCGTCAATAGCATTGCCACCTAAATAAATTCCTTTTTTTCCATTCTGAGGCTGGTTGTAAAATGGTAACTTCAATTCAAGCAACTCTTCAGGAATTGCCGCAAGTCTATTATTTCGCAAATCCAGTTCTTCCAAATTTCTCGGTAAAGCCCCTTTTTCTATGTACTTAATGTGGTTGCCTGATAAGTTCAGCCTCAACAGCCCCGCAGGAAACGAATCTTTGTGAATTTCTTCAATTTGATTATTTGAAAGATAGATTCGTTCCAGGCTGGTTATGCTTTTCAGGTTTTCAACTTTCTTTATTTGATTGTTGGATAAATTAAGTTTCTTGGTGCTAACGAGTCCGTCAAGATTTTGAATCTTCTTTATTCTATTTTTCTGAAGAAATACTGCTGGATATTTTGATTTTAATGACAACTCTTGCGGTATGTGAGTGAGCCCCATACCACTTCGAGAGAATTCATATGAGTTGTTGTCCCATTCATTTTTCATATTGTGCTCAATAGGTTTTTGAAGTTATAATCTCTAGACGATGTAAGATCTCCATACTTATGGCTCCATAAGTGCCTGTTATTCTTTTGTGCTTGATATTGATTAATCTTGTTCATCATCATTATCATCATCCATAGGCTTCTCATTTATTTTACTTACGACTCCTTTTGCTTTCTTAAACAAACTTTTTAATCTCCCAGTCACACCATTATTATTTGGATCAATCAACATATTTGCAATCATATCTTCCAAGTTGCATTCGGACAAAAATTCAGATCCAATTTCCACATTTTCATTTTCGTACTTTTCTTTAATCAGTGAAACGGAAGCTTGATTAAAATCTGCTTCACCGATATTTAAAAAATTCAGGGTCTTCTTTCTCAATTCAGAAAACCTTCCTCGAAGTTGATTAATATTGCCAATCGCAAATGAAGGATGCATTTTGTCGTTTAGTACCAACCCTAAATAGGTTTGAACGACTAAGTAAAGAATCTCTAGGAGCATTTTCTCATTGGCTGTTTTTACCTCACTATCCAGAAGGACTTCCTCTATTGGTTTCAATTTGATGTTTTCAAATCCACTATTAACTTCCTGGTTTAAGTATAAAATCTCAAATATTCTCCTTGGAAGCTTTTTAGAATTGCTACCTAGATTGGCAAAGAAAAAGTGTTGAAGATAAGTAGCAAGCATGTGCATGTAATAAGCCGTATCTAAGTTTCTATAATAGAAAAATACCCCTGCATCAAACTTATGAGTACTCTCCCCGATTTCTCCACCATCCACCAAATCAATATTTACGATATTTTTTTGGTCTCCTTCAATAACTTTAGAAATTTTAAATACACTACTTGTGCTTGTATTCTTTGCAGGCAAAACGAGAAAATCATTCTCTTTAAAATCGTCGGAATGGAAAGAACGATCTAAAAAATCATAGTAATATCCACCATTCTCTTTTCCAGTACTTATTAACTTGACCTTTCTCTTAAAATTGACTACTTCCTGAGGTACAAAAAAATGGGAAGACCTGGTGTTTAGTTTGTTTTGAGCATTATGACTTTTTAATCCATTCATAAATTTATTCCTGCTGGGAAAAGCAGTCAAACTAATCCGAAGCTTATAATTCTCTGACATGTAAAGAACCTCAGGTCTTAACTCTGTGAGATATGACTTCTTATTCTCAGGCGACGGATTTGGATTGAGTATATCCTGTTCGAGATATTTAATAATAGCATCAAATAACTTCATCCCATAAAACAATCTTTCTGAATATTTATGAATAGGAATTTCAGATATCTGTTGCAAGTGTTCATCCAATTTAGTTTCTGAATGAATTGAAGCAGTATTAGTCACTTCATGTTGGACAATTATTGGATTTAAATTAGCGTTAAAGGCAATCTGGTCGGCATAATCACCTTGAAAGGTTGAAGAGAAGTAATTGCGTACTTCATTGATAACTTCATAATCGCATTTATTACCCACTTTAGAATGTTCATGATAGAATGTACCTTCCGTTTTGTAAAGCATACATTTCAAGATAAATTCTACGATTTCCCTACTCGCAAATTGGTTGTTTTCAACAAAAGAATTGAATATGTACAAGAACTCTGACTCATCATTGCTTTGATCCAAGACTTCGGTATACTTATCGATGATTTTACTTATAGAATTGCTTTCGTAATCCTGGCTACAGATTTTCTCATAAAACCTTTCCGGAGAATTCCCCCCCGTCAAAATATCAAATGCGATTGCTCCAATTCCGAAAAGATCCGTTCGGATTCGTTGTATTTTACGCAATTCCACCTGAGTTTTCTGTTCTTCGCCTATTAGTTCTTTCAAATTCAAATCAGAATCCAATTGAATTTCAACTTTAAACGGTTCATTTTCCTTGCTTCGTTGCAAATCTTTTATTCTATGGGGTTGCTTAGCAAAATACTTGGAAAAGATCAGCCGATCGCCAACCTCGATGATGGAATCTTTAAATTTCGGATCGGTAATCACTACTTTTAACGCATCATCAATTACGATTTTAGCCTGAAATTTGTCCATATCACTCTTTTGTTCGGGTGAGCGGTAATGAATACTTCCGAGAAGTTGCTGTCTTTCTTTTTCAGACCTTGGCTTGAACGTGCCTAAATTTGGATTTTTATTGATATTATTTGGCGAAAAAAATCCAATATCAGCCAACACTACTTCAAAATTGATTCCTCTCTTTATATAGTAAATGTTTGCGGGTTTGATATCCAAATGTGCGTTATCATCCAAATACAGATACTTCAATCCATTGGTCATGCTTTCAATGAAATTATACATTGTTTTGATTCTCTGCTCGAACGTACAATTTAACAACGCTTCATATCCTGTATACTTACTATCCTTATCCCTTACTTCCAGTTTATCCTTAAGTGAACCATCATAACACTCCATAACAATGGCGTATGGGGAGATTTTATACTTCGCATCTTTAAAATATTCTCTTGCCACCTTGGATTTATGGAATGATCTGGATCCGCCTTTGGGTTCAATCAGACCGGTTATTCGTTCATTCAACCCTAATTCAAGAATCTTTCTTCTAATCTTTTGATAAAAGGTAAGTTCCTGGCGAAATCTATCTTCAATTTCGTCAGAGTCATAAAATATTTTGACTGCAAATTCACCTGGCGGATCGCTATTGATTTGGTCACTTACCCGGTAGACCATTCCATACGAACCATCTCCAAGATGTATGGGGTTATCGTTTTCATCTACCTCAAAATAATAGGTAGTTTCATTCTCTTTTTCATTGTCTGGATCTTTAAATGCAGAAAATGAAAAACTGGGATTAATTCTATTCATCATCTCGTTTTTAAATTAGAAGATCGCTTTGGAGATTAGAGAATAGTTGAATCGCGTCATCCTAAAATCCGTGATTGGAATAATCCACATTTACCGTGATCGACACCACACTTAGCATCTAACAACTCAATACTGTCATTGCATTTGATAAAGATTAGGATTGTACTCCGTTTTCGGAATAATCAGCAACGCGCAGTACACCTATTCGCATACGTAGAAGCATCTATTCCAAAGCATTTAAATTTCATTTCAAATTTCTGTCTAAAATCAGTGGAATAAAACACGAATTCTATGGAATTCTGTCTCCCTTATTTTTATGAGATGGGTATTTTATATATCCATAGTTTTAAGGAAAAATCCAGTTCGATTTTTTTTATTATGAATAAAATGGAGCTGATTATTCCTGTTATTTAAGATGGAAGGATTGTTATAGCAAAGGTGTACATGCTGTGAATTGAATATTTAAGATATAAATAAAGTTACTTAAAAATCTATAGTTCAACCCGTTACCCCACGTTATTAATCACTTGAATTCTTTACTTACCATTTTTTTAAGGGTTTATACGTTATCCTTTATCAATTTTATCTTAAATCCCAAACTCCTTGAAATGTCCCTTTTCATTTCTATCCATTTCTTTTTTATTCCCCCCTTCTTCTATGAGGCGGTCTTGGACCACGAGGTCGACGCTCCTCTTCAAATTCTCCCATAAGACAGCGTCCGACATAAGGATAATCATCCGTAACTAAATACACATACTCGCCATCAATCGTTGTTCCATTACACTCATCCAGATCACCCAGACCAGGTATATATTCCCAATCTGGTTTGAACGAGCCGTCTGGTACAGAACCTTGAATGGAGAACTCTTTTCTTTGGTGTGGATTTTCATAGACACAATCGGTGCCTTCTCGATCTGTATCTATCATTTTGTAGCTAGGCTTGTATGCACCACTTTTTGAGTAATACATTAAATGTCCATCTCTGGCAAAACCAATATGTATTAGATCTTTTTCAGAGTCGCTTGCATTTACGATTCCGGTAGGAGTTCCATGATAGTGGTAGGCACCCGTTGGTTGTACATGCGCATGATTAAAATCAAGTCCCAAGTCGATTAAGGTCTGCATGGCCTCTACGCGATAATTCTCACCCGAGACACAACGTACCACTTCTGCAGTTTCGGGCTCAAACTTGATGCCATTAATGGCTACACCAGGCTCTCGGACCCATTTGCTTTCACCCGTAAAAATTGGAGTTAAAGGAAATTGATACGTCTGGTTCTGAGCACGAATAGCGTTAGGGTTTCCTTGATTTGGAAAACTTCCAGTGTCGTGATTCGGCAGAGCATTGGTTGTTATAATTCTCCTTCCATTTTCAATATGAACGGTTGTTTCTGTACCATAATCAGTATCCCTTATGGTATAATTACCCAAATGATCTGCATGACCAGCGTTATCAATAACAACTCCTTTTTTATGAGAATGGCAACTCCAGTACGAAATGGATGCAATCAAAAGAAAATAACCGATATTTTTCATAGTCCAGGTAAATGCTGTATTTCAACGAATACATGATTATACAAAATCAAATTTTTGAGCCTGTGAATTTATTATATCCTAAGGATAAGACCGGAATTAAAATCCAACCAAAGGCCATTACCTGGTAAAGAGGGCTCATCCTTTTTTGTACCCATAAAATGAGAAGAATATTTGGAATGAATCAATTTCCCTATAAAAATCCTGGAACTATATCGTAAGGTTGAAGCAGATATCCCAATCCGACTTTTAGAAATTAATAATTGAGCTGAGCATGATGTCGACTTTTATCCAAGACATGCCTAGAGGTTTCACAAGGGTCACAATTGGGTCAAATAATGGCATTTGCGTAGCGAACTTTCTGCAATCTTTTGTGGACTTAACGGAAAAATTAGATATGTCTTAAAGCAGAATTAAATGCATTGAAGTGATTTAAAATTGTAATTAACTGCCAAACGAAAAAACAATCCCTAACCACGGAATTATAATAAAATCATCAACGTCACCGATTGGAATAATGCCCCCAAAATCTAATGCAACGTTGTTCCAGAGTCTTCGACCACCCACGCTCATTATCCCATAGGTATCATTGTCCGTACTTATCAGATAGTTTTCCGTAATAAGGTAAGCCTTTTTACCTGCTCTGATCATCCCACTCATGGTTATGGCAGGACTATCTGCGAAATCACCATCAACAAACCCATAACCTACCCCAAACGTAAAATTTCTTTCTGGACTTCCGAAGGTGCTTGTGCCATAGACCACTCCAAATTCTTCATCTTCTCCCAAGACGGACCCTATGAATGCTCCTGCACCAAGTGTCACACTGTTTTTTTCAACAGGGATAGAGAATTTCGGAGTAACCCAAACTGGTGTCGACGATCCTGAAAATAAAAATACCGGGATCGTTCCGGCCCCGATTGAAAAATTATCGGTGACCCCATAAGTAAGTTGATTGAAGACTATCCAGGCATTTTGATAATACCCCTCACCTTTCTTAAGCCCAAACGCACTGGGAGCTACAAAATATCGACTTTCTTGTCGATTTTGACGCCATACCTCATCACCATGAATGTTTGCCTTATTCACCTGGTCCATTTGCTTTATATCCGTCAGCAGCAGGCTAAATGTACCAATTCTCTGTGTTTTAATGGTAAGCTCCGTTTCTGTTTGTCGAACGATTTGCCCTACGAATTCATTCCCATCTACTGTTTTTATTCTCCATATTTCAGTAGTATCGCTTTGTGCATGAAGTTTCGCCGTACAGCTTATAAAGAATGTCAGCATTAATAATAGAAATGTTCCTGATTTAGTGATTTTCTCTAGCATTTGGATCAATTGACTATAAATGATAACCATAAAGGTATAGAATTGCTACAAAAATCATATCAAAAATCCTAGATGAGGATGGTTTTTCTAAAGTGTTTCAACCAAAAAAATCATGATTTTGAAAGATAGTTTGCGAATGAGTTCAGTAATACAATTTAAAACTATACTAATTAGAAAATAATCCTATATTAGATTCTAATTCCAACAACATTGAGTACTACGAAATAATAATTGGTAATGTCCGAGTTAAGATAATCTAAAATTTCGCCCTTGATTTTAATTAATCATAGTTCCATTACTCATTTTTTAACCACCTAATTCTCATTACATGAAGTGTTATTTAAGACATTTAACTCTTGCATTGCTTTTTTTCTCTTTCCTTCCGCTGCAAGGACAAGATTATTGGATTGAAAAGAAAAAGGGCTCAATTACGCAGACTAAACGGTCCGTAATTAAACTTCCCAGAAGTTATTCTTTATTCGAACTAAAAACGACTACTTTCAAGGATCTGGTTTCTCAATCTCCCATGCGAGGTTCGGCTATTCCCAGTCAAGGCGTTATAATCGAATTACCAATGGCCGATGGATCATTAAAGGCGTTTAAGGTAATTGAAGCTCCGGTTTTTGATGAACAACTTTCCAGTCGATTCCCAAACATCAAATCGTTTGCAGGACAGGGCATTGATGATCCTACTGAAATCATGCGGTTCAGCATTTCTCACAAGGGATTCAATGGTATGCTCATTTCGGCCAAAAACGGAAACGAATATATTGAACCATACTCCGACAATGGAGAACTATATATCGTGTATAAGCACAAAGACAGACACCGAGAAGAGCCTAAGTTCTTTTGTGCTTTAAGAAACGCAGGCAATCATAAAATTGACGAATCCAATATCCGAAACAATGCAGATGATGGTACGCTCAGAGATTTCAGACTTGCAGTTTCCACTACTGGTGAATACACACAATACCACGGAGGAACAGTTGCTGACGCCTTAGCCGCAATGAATACTTCTTTGACCAGAGTGAATGGAATATATGAAACAGATTTCAATGTAACCTTGACCTTGATAAATAATACGACCAGTGTTATTTATACCAATCCAAGTACAGATCCGTACAGTTCAAGCTCCGGATCATGGAACAGTCAGTTGCAAAGCACACTTACCAGCAACATTGGAGAGGCGAATTATGATGTCGGTCACCTCCTGGCGCAAGGACCAAATAGTGGTAATGCAGGATGTATCGGTTGCGTTTGTGTAAACAATCAAAAAGGTAGAGGATGGACGTCCAGGGCAACACCAGAAGGAGATCCATTTGACGTGGATTATCTAGCCCATGAGTTGGGCCATCAATTTGGTGGAAACCACACTTGGACACACGGTGGAAATGAAGGCACCAATGTTCAAATGGAGCCTGGTTCGGGATCTACCATTATGGGGTATGCCGGAATCACTGGCGCAACGGATGTTCAACCCAATAGTGATCCTTACTTCCATGCAATTTCCATTCAGCAAGTAACAAACTATATTAAAACTACTTCTTGTCAGACGGATATCGCTACCGGCAATTCTGTACCCGTAGTAAATGCGGGTCCTAATTATACCGTACCGGGTGGCACACCATTTATTCTGAGTGGAACGGCTACAGATGCAGATGGTGATGCACTCACGTATTGCTGGGAGCAAATGGATGAGAATAACTCATCAACCACATACCCAAATGCGACGAACACTACTGGAGTAGCGTTTCGATCATTTGAGCCTACTACGTCGACGGATAGAATGATTCCACGACTAGAAACAGTACTCACAGGAGCAACGGGCTGGCTTTGGGAGGTAGTCCCAACAGTAAGTCGTACTTTAAATTTCAGATTTACTGTGCGTGATAACGTAGCCGGTGGAGGCACCAATGAAAGTGATAACATGGTAGTGACCGTGAATGGTGGAACCGGACCATTTGTTTTGAATGCACCAAACACAAACCTAACCTGGCCTGCCGGAACTTCTCAAAATGTTACCTGGGATGTAGCGGGAACAGCTGGTGCCCCTGTCAATGCCAGCAATGTAAACATTCTCTTATCTACAGACGGTGGTAATACCTTCCCGATTACTTTATTAAATAATACGCCAAATGATGGTTCTCAATCGGTTACTGTGCCTAACATCGTTAGCACCACCTGTAGAGTAAAAGTCGAAGCTGCCAATAACATATTCTTCGATATGTCTAATACAGATTTCACGATTAACACTCCAGTACCCTGTACAGCTGAGACTCCTACGGGTTTCACTACATCAAGCGTTGGAGCAACTACAGCTACGTTGAGCTGGAACGCAACTCCCGGAGCAGCTAATTATGATATCAGATATAGAGAAACCGGCACTTCTACCTGGACCACCACCAATGCCGGAGGTACTTCTACAACTTTGACCGGATTAAATCCATTGACTGAATACGAAGTGCAGATACGAACAGTGTGTCCTGACAACAGCACTTCATCTTATTCAAGCTCTATTACGTTTACAACTACTGAGATTCCATTGAACTATTGTAACTCTAATGGTAATAATACAAGTGATGAATATATTGGAAATGTGACAATTTCGAATATAAATAATACCACAGGTGCATCAGCAGGTGGGTACGGTGATTTTACTAACCTGGTAGCAGAAATTACCCAAGATGAGGTGACTTCTATTTCAATTACCCCAGTTTGGACAGGAACCGTCTATAATGAGGCTTATTCGGTATGGATTGATTACAATAAAGATGGTGATTTTGAAGATTCGGGAGAACAGGTATTTACGCAGTCTCCAACTCAAACTACACCAATCAACGGATCGTTTACGGTACCAGCTTCTTCATCGCTTGGTACGACTCGGATGAGAGTTTCTATGAAATACAACGCTCTACCGACTCCTTGTGAATCATTTACATGGGGTGAAGTTGAGGACTATACGGTAAACATATCAGCTGAGAGCTGCGACATTGGCGGTCCTTGTGACGATGGCGATGTATGTACGACGGGTGATGTCTACGATTCGGAATGCAATTGTGCGGGTACATTTGCGGATGCAGACGGGGATGGTGTCTGTGATGCAGATGATGTTTGCCCGGGCGGTGATGATACTCAAGATGAAGATGGAGATGGTACGCCCGATGCGTGTGATTCTTGTAACAATAATTTAGAAGGTACGGCGTGTGACGACGGTGATGCGTGCACTACTGGCGATATATATGATGCCAATTGTAACTGTGCCGGTACATTTGCCGATGCAGATGGTGATGGTGTATGTGATGCCGATGACATCTGCCCCGGAGGTGATGATACTCAAGATGAAGACGGAGACGGTACGCCCGATGCGTGTGATTCTTGTAACAATAATTTAGTAGGCACGGCGTGTGACGATGGAGATGCGTGTACGACCGGTGATATATATGACGCCAATTGTAATTGTGCAGGTACTTTCGCTGATGCGGATGGTGATGGCGTTTGTGACGCGGATGACGCTTGTCCGGGATCGGATGATAATCAAGACGAAGATGGCGATGGTATTCCTGACGGCTGTGATTCTTGTAACAATAATTTAGAAGGTACGGCGTGTGACGATGGAGATGTGTGTACGACCGGTGATGTGTATGACGCCAATTGTAACTGTGTGGGTACTTTCCAAGATGCCGATGGTGATGGTGTATGTGATGCAAATGACATTTGTCCAGGAGGCGATGACAATCAGGATGAAGACGGAGATGGTACTCCAGATGCATGTGATTCATGCAACAATAATCTGGAAGGAACTGCTTGCGATGATGGAGATGCGTGTACGACCGGTGATGTCTATGATGATAATTGCAACTGTGCAGGTACTTTCCAGGATACGGATGGCGATGGTGTCTGTGATGCCGATGACGCTTGTCCAGGATCAGATGATACGGAAGACGAAGATGGCGACGGTATTCCTGACGGTTGTGATTCGTGTAACAATAATTTAGAAGGCACGGCATGTGATGATGGCGATGCTTGTACTACAGGAGATGTATACGACGCTAATTGCAACTGCGCGGGTACATTCCAGGACGCAGATGGTGATGGTGTGTGCGATGCGGATGATGCTTGTCCGGGGTCGGATGACAATCTAGATGAAGATGGAGATGGTATTCCGGATGGCTGCGATACGTGCAACAATAATTTAGAAGGCACGGCGTGTGACGATGGAGATGCGTGTACCACGGGTGATGTATATGATGCAAACTGTAATTGTGCGGGTACCTTCCAGGATGCCGATGGCGATGGCGTGTGCGATGCGGATGATGTTTGTCCGGGCGGCGATGACAATCAGGACATGGATGGTGATGGCATTCCAGATGCTTGTGATGACTGTGATGAATCTATGATCGGAATGCCTTGTGATGATGGCGATATTTGCACAGTAGGAGACGTCTATGACAACAACTGTAATTGTGTGGGCATATTCCAGGATGCGGATGGCGATGGAGTATGTGATGCCCTCGATGCTTGTCCAGGATCAGATGACAATCAAGATGCAGATGGCGATGGTATTCCTGATGGATGTGATGCTTGTGATAATAATTTAGAAGGTACGCCTTGCGACGATGGAGATGCATGTACCACTGGTGACGTATACGATGCCAATTGTAATTGTGTAGGTACATTTGCCGATGCAGATGGTGACGGTGTTTGCGATGCCGATGATATTTGTCCAGGTGGGGATGACAATCTAGATGAAGATGGAGATGGAACTCCGGATGCATGTGACTCTTGCAATAACAACTTGGCAGGCACAGCTTGTGATGATGGCGATGCATGTACCACTGGTGACACTTACGACGCAAATTGTAACTGTGTAGGAACATTCCAGGATGCAGATGGTGATGGCGTATGCGATGCCGATGACGTATGCCCAGGCAGTGATGACAATCAAGATGCCGACGGTGATGGAATTCCGGATGGATGTGATGCTTGTGATAATAATTTAGAAGGTACGCCTTGTGACGATGGAGATGTATGTACTACTGGTGACGTCTATGACGCCAATTGTAATTGCGCGGGTACATTCCAGGATGCCGATGGCGATGGTGTATGCGATGCCGATGACGTTTGTTCGGGTGGCGATGACAATCTGGATGAAGATGGAGATGGTACTCCGGATGCGTGCGATTCTTGTAATAATAATTTAGAAGGTACGGCGTGTGACGATGGTGATGCGTGTACTACAGGTGATGTGTATGACGCAAATTGTAACTGTGCAGGTACATTTACTGATTCAGATGGTGATGGCGTATGTGATGCAGATGACGTATGCCCTGGCAGTGACGACAATCAAGATGCCGACGGTGATGGAATTCCTGATGGATGTGATACTTGTGATAATAATTTAGAAGGTACGCCTTGTGACGATGGAGATGCATGTACTACAGGTGACGTCTATGATGCCAATTGTAATTGTGCGGGTACATTCCAGGATGCAGATGGCGACGGTGTGTGTGATGCGGATGACGTTTGTCCGGGTGGCGATGACAATCTGGATGAAGATGGAGATGGTACTCCGGATGCGTGTGATTCTTGTAATAATAATTTAGAAGGTACAGCGTGTGACGATGGAGATGCGTGTACTACAGGTGATGTATATGACGCCAATTGTAACTGTGCAGGTACATTTACTGATTCAGATGGTGATGGTGTATGTGATGCAGATGACATTTGCCCAGGTGGTGATGACAATCAAGATGAAGACGGAGATGGAACTCCGGATGCATGTGATTCATGTAACAATAACTTGGAAGGTACTGCGTGTGACGACGGCGATGCATGTACAACAGGTGATGTATATGATGCCAATTGTAACTGTGCGGGTACATTCCAGGATGCAGATGGCGACGGTGTATGTGATGCGGATGACCAATGTCCAGGTTCTATTGGAAGTGTAGATGGAAATGGATGTGTAACAGGTTGTACCGATCCTTCAGCCCATAATTACAATGCCAATGCTCAAATTGATGATGGTTCTTGTGAAACATGTACGGATGGAGTCCTTAACGGAGATGAGACTGGAGTAGATTGCGGTGGTACGTTATGTGCGCCATGTGATGCCACGTATTGCAGCTCTAATGGAAACAATACCAACGACGAATACATTGGCAATGTAACAATATCCAATATAGATAATACTACTGGGGCATCAAGTGGAGGATATGGAGACTTTACCAATCTGGTCGCCGATATCTTTGTGAATCAAAATACAGCAATCACCATCACTCCAGTTTGGACCGGAGTAATTTATCCGGAAGCATATTCTGTATGGATAGATTACAACCAGGATGGAGACTTTGAAGATGCTGGAGAACAAGTATTTACTCAAACTCCTACTACTGCAACTCCAATTAGTGGATCATTTGTCGTTCCGGCATCCGCATTGGAGGGAGTTACTGTAATGAGGGTATCCATGAAATATAATGGTATCCCTGGACCTTGTGAATCCTTTACATGGGGAGAAGTAGAAGACTATTCTGTTAATATTTCTTCAGACGGAAATCCGGGTTGTACGGATCCAAATGCACACAACTTTGATCCAGGTGCCCAGATAGACGATGGATCTTGCGAAACGTGTGATGATGGCATTCTAAATGGCGACGAGACGGACGTGGATTGTGGAGGTACTCTTTGTGCTCCATGCGGTGGTTGTAATTATGTGATTCTCGATAGCAATAATTTTGAATCTGGTTGGGGGCTTTGGAATGATGGTGGATCCGATTGCCGAAGAAGTTCAAACGATCAGGCATACGCCAATTCAGGAATCTTCTGTGTACGACTTAGAGACAACACTTCTACTTCAACTACCACGACGGATAATCTGAATTTGAGTAGTTACGAAGAAATCAAAGTTGATTTTAATTTCTTCCCACGAAGTATGGACAATTCGAATGAAGATTTATGGTTGCAAATCTCTACCAATGGTGGTGCATCGTACATTACTGTTGAGGATTGGAGAGCAAACATTGATTTTGTAAATGGTACCAGAGAATTCGAAGAAGTGGTTATTCCTGGTCCTTTCACAAGTAATACGAGATTGAGATTTAGATTGGATGCATCTGGAAACAGTGATTGGGTGTACATCGATGATGTTGTGATATCGGGTTGCTCTAACAATGCCAGCAGAGGAAGTGAAGGGGAAGTGCCTTCTATTACGGAAGAGGATAAAATTGGAGTGAGCAGTCTCGTATTGCAGCCAAATCCTACGAGAAGTGAATTCAATCTGGTATACAAAGTTGGAGAAGAATCTACTTCAGAAATGTATATTCTCGATGTTACGGGTAAATTGATGCTCAAGCAGAGCTACCAAAATCGACCAGGTCAACAAATGCAAAGAGTAGATGTGAGTACACTTCAAAGTGGTATCTACTATGTTACCTTGATTACAAATAATGAACGTATTACCAAACGATTGGTGATCGTGGAATAGAGATAATCATTCCATTGTAAAATAGCTGGGCTGCTTCGAATAATTTGGAGCAGCCCTTTTTAATGCCACAACACGTTCGGTCCTGATCAAGACTTGTCAGCAAAAGGATAGAAAACGTTATAATCTCTTCTTTCAAATTTCCTATTTTCACATTCCATAAATTATTATAACCATGAAACAGTTATTTGCTCTTTTATCAACAACGATTGCACTATCATTTTTATCCTGTGGAGATTCAGTCGACTGTTCTGAAATGGGCTTTACTACTGCTGTCAACGATGAAATCGATAAGGTTAATGAAGCCATTTTATTCTATAACGACAATCCTGTTTTTGAAAACTGTGAAGCCGTAAGGGAGGCGGCAAATAATTATTTTGAGGTGGTAGAAAGTTTTAGAGATTGTTCCAATATCACGGCTTCGAATTTTAATATGGCTTTACAAAATGCACAAGATGCAGTGGATAGCATTTTTTGTTAAAAAGTAATGATCGATAGCATTAAGACTTTAGCTATTTGGCTAGCCATACGTGATGTTGACTTTTAACTACTAGTGTACTATAAATTCACAAGGAACGTTAAGATCAGATGGTAATGCGGAATAAACCTTGTTAACAACGTGCTATTCTTTTAACCTACTTTAGTAGCTAGGTATTCGAAACATTAGATATACAGACTATTGGTATTAAGTCATCATCTTCCTTAATTTGTTTAGGAGACATTGCGACATCTAATACGCATTGAATTAATACCATTCTAATTTCCCTTTAAAAAGACAGCTCTCAAAAAATTATACCGATATAATTACTCAACCTCAAACTTTACAACAACCTAAAAGATAACCACTTAGATACTTGTGAAAATAAATAGATTAATTTGCATAATATTTTTGGTATAGAGCTTTGGTAATTTCCAAAATCGCATTAGATTTGCAACGCTTTAAAAGAGAAGCAAACGTATTTATTGGTCTGGTAGTTCAGTTGGTTAGAATATCACGCTTATAGCGTGAGGGTCGCTAACAAAATGCCAGAAAAAATAACCAAGGTCTGGTAGTTCAGTTGGTTAGAATACCTGCCTGTCACGCAGGGGGTCGCGGGTTCGAGTCCCGTCCAGACCGCTTACAATCGCCGAAGTTCGCAAGAACGGAGGCGATTGTTGTTTTAAGGGCACTCATTCCAGTTTACTCTTCCTCTCATTCGCAATTTTCAGCGGCCAGGACCGCATTCTTAAATACCTATTGACATACATTTCAGTTTCCTTTATCTTAGCAAATAATACTTAACCAATTACAAATTAATCATGAACAAACATTTCTGGTACGTGTACATTTTGAGATGTGCAGATAACAAACCATATACAGGCTACACAAAGGACCTTAGAGACAGACTTTCTCGTCATAGTAGAGGTTCTGTACCCTCTACGAAAGATCGCAGACCACTTAAACTAGAGACATATTTTGCTTTTTCTGATCAATATCAAGCTATTCAATTCGAGAAGTACTTGAAATCTGGTTCTGGAAGAGCAGTCATGAATAAGAGGTTTTTTAAGCGTACTTGAATCAAATATAAGATGTTCCAAACCTAAATCTTCAATTACGGAATATCGGATAAAACTCATGTTTATGGAAAGGGACATGGCCGATGCTGAGAAGAAAATTGACGAATTAGCTAAAGAGAACCAAAGATTTTGGGAAAAAGCAGAAAATGCCGATGAACCATTTTTTGAAAAAATTATGGGATTCTGCAATGATAACCCGGCCGTGATAATGACCTTAATCGATAAATTGGGATTAGGGAATATTGACGATACTGCAGGAATTAATAACACTCAACGCAAGAGCAATGATTCTTAAGATTAAAAAGGAAAAGATTCTATACAAGACAGACGATCATGAATATTTAGAAACCGATATCACCATAACTTTACTTTGGATTCCGATATACACTACCAGGCATAAATTTGATTTTGAGTCTTATGAGTCAGATCCGGGCGCTATTGGTTATTGAATCAATGCTCTGAATCAAACTACAGGCAATTTCAGCGTTAGTTGTAATAATTAATAACGAACCAAGTATTTTTAAGAAACAACCAGGTTAGAATGAGAATTGCAGCCAAATAGAAAAAAGTAGCTAAATACCTGGATACCGCTCGACTTTTATTTGAGAGAATAAATAACTCATCAAATAATAATACTTCATATTCCCTAAATGATGCCTCGATCGCTTCAAATGAGGGCCTCTTGTCGAATGGCAGATTGTGGAAAACATTGCTTGAATTATAATTAGTAGGTATTCTCAGGTTATAAATTTGAAGGATTCTTCTATCATCTTCATCTTTATACCCTAATTCTTTTGCTAGACTCATCAAATAAGAAGGTGGATATCCTGCAGATTCATATTCCGTATAATTTCGGAAATTTTTAATCAAAGCTGGGCAGATGGTCTCGTACAAAAGAGTTCCCAAACTCACAAAAACGCCTACCAGATATAGTAAGTACCACTTAAATGGTAATGTAAAGTCAAAAGTATAGTTCTCACCCTGAAACACAACGGTTATAATCGATGGAAAATCTCTAAAAAGACTAACAATAATGGGTATAAGTAGAACCCAATAGTAACTGGCCTTACTTAACTTCATTTTACCTAATCTATCTAAGACATTCCACTTAAATGCTAAATCCACGATCTCAACTATTCAATTAAATTCATAATATATACCTATCATAAAGGAAGATTATTTTAGGAAGATAATTGTACCCATTTTTGCACCAACAAGAATAGATAATTCATTATCAATAAGTTATGCATAAATATTCTATTCCCGTCCAGACCGCACTCAATAAAATAAGGGGTTTCAGAAATATCTGGAACCCCTTACTACTTTTTTAGTGGCAACATAGTGTACACAAATCAAAGAATCGTTTGTCCTCACTTATAATGTACCGCTTTTTATCTAAGTTTTTTATCGAGTAATCGAAAGGAACAAATCGGTATAATAATTCGTAGATTGTATCTATTCAGCTTTTTTTAATCCTGAAATCGATGTAAAATTGTGCGTTTAACTTCTTGGATTTCAAAAAATCAACCCCCAATAAACCGCATATACAAGAATGAGTATATTGGAAAACAGAACAAGCGAAAGAACGGGTATATTCTTGACGCGATTGTAGTAAATAATGATCAAAGGAAGGGTTAATAATACCAGTAGGCAAGATATTTTAAGACCTAAAAAAATGTAGTCGTATTTGAAATCCAAACCAAATGCGAGGATGTAAAAATTTCGATCGGCTGTAGCACTTATCGCCAAAATCAAGAAGACAATACATGCAACCAAAAGTAATGAATTGACTATATAAATCCCTCTTATTAGTTTGTCTCCCAATCTGGAATAACGCGCACGAATAAACTTATACAAGTATACCAATGAGCTGATAATAGCAATTAATAATGCAATAATCAAAGGTACTAGGAAAAATATATCCGGATTTGACAAACTGGCTCCAAACTTCGAAACACCGCTATTAATCTTTATGTCTTTTATAAATTTAATTTCACTAAAATTGGAAAGCTCTTCTCCATCTACTCTTGCCGTCGGGTCATCGACAAATGAATGAATAATAGAACGTCCCATCGGATAAAAGCTTGGTACATGTCCCAAGTGCCTGGCATGGACGAGCTGGGTATTCGGAATCGACTGATCTAGTGTTTTGCCATTGACTGCAGGAGTAATGGGATCGAATGCTCCTGAAAAAATAAGTATAGGAATATTGGCTTGTATCAAAACGGATGAGTCCAAATCAAACATCTTCAACTTTTCCTTGTCTTCTATCCATTTATCACATACTGCAAAGTCCGATTTATAAAACGATAGTCCTCCCTCCATATTTTTGTATTGACTTGCATCTTTTTCATAGCCATCTGGATCGTTGAAAGGCAATACTTCATTGCAACTTACACTAAAATAAGTACCGTAATCCATATTAAATGCACCGGCAAATGCTGCCACCAAAGCCCCCAGTGTTTCCTTATCACGATCGTGAAATTGCTGAATCAAAAGTGGCATGACTTCAACCAACCATTTGTTGTAAAGCGCCTGCTGAAGTGCTACTTTAAAATCTTGTTCGTTGTAAGTAAACACCGTTGAATCCAGATTTGGAACATCTACTTTTACACTAATGGGATTTTCTCTAAGCTGTTCAATTGTTTTATGATATGTAGCTTCCAAATCAGGATAGGCAGATTTGCACCCCGGATCCTGTTCGCACCTTTCAAATACTTTTTGAAGGCTGTTCATATATCCGCTTGTATTATGCGTGTAATACGTAGATATATCGGATATGGATGAATCAATAATTAATGAGCTTACATCTTCAGAAAACTGGCTGGAATAAACCTGAGCTACAAACGTACCATAAGAAACTCCATAGACATGCCATTTTTCATAACCTAAAGATTTTTTCATATGATGAAGATCCTGAGCCATGGAGTAGCTATTATACGTTGACCAGTCGATGCCGGAAGCTTCTAAATCAAGCTTGCATGCCATTGCAGCTTTCACTTTTTGCAATTCATCTTCTCGCGCTGACTGGTTTTTCGCCAGAATATTAAACAGCTGATTACCGAGGTCTTTACATAGTCGAGGTTCTGAAAACCCGGTTCCTCTTAAATCAGCCAAGACTATGTCATAGGTCTCATTAAGTGGATGATTTAACCAAAATCGAATCATTTCAAGCCCTCCCCCTCCGGGCCCTCCAGGTATATAAAGAAATGCTTCTGCATCAGTATTGCCTGAAGTGTTTTTAAGAACAGCTGTGGCAATTTTTATTTTATTGCCATCATTGTTCGTCCAGTTTTCAGGTACCTCACAAAAGAACCATTCAATATTAGGGTTAGTCAGATTTTTAATAAATGGCTCTGCCTTTTCTAAGACATAATCTTGAGAAAAAACCGAATTCAAAACAAATAAGCAAGCGAATGTAAAGCATAGCTTCAACCTCGCAAAATTGAAAATTTCTAACATGATGATCGCAATGTTAATTGATGATGAAAAGGGATATCAAAGAAGGTTTCAAAATTTAGGTGTATACTGTTTTTAGTTCTACACACAGTGAAAGCCGGTTTAAAAATTAAGTGGAATATCCACCGTATCCTTCTTTTCGTATGGAAGATCTGTATTGATAGTATTGATTTTTTGTTCGGGATAATCCATCAAGCTCTCCAAAAGCACTCTAAATTTGAGCATCATAACTTTTATCAAAGGTGCTTTCCATAGTGATGTATTATAGACAACTACTCCTTCAAAGGAATGATTCTTTTGATCGATATTAATCAATAGCGGCAACCGAGCAAACTTTGAAGGAAGTTCTAATCTCCGAAACATTAATTCGTCCGATACTTGAATTCTCTTATTATGAAAACCCTGGGTTTGCAATACAAAAAGGACATCCAGTTTTATTTCTCTCTGAATTTCTTCGGGAATGTCTTGATGTTGATCTATTTTCAGCACATCATTATTTATTCGTTCAATATATTCTGAAGTCATCAGGTTCTCGGCAAAGCGAGTACGCAAAGGCAGGGTTTTAACAAACATCCCCATTTGATCTTCTAATTGAGCCATATTGCGGCCAACGCTTAAGGTACCGATACATATATCTCTGATATCATATAACTTGTAAATAAGAAGTTTGAAAGCTGAGATCAAAAGCGTATGTACCGTACATCCATACCTTACAGCATTTTTATTAATTTGATCATAAAACTGTTCGTCCCAGGTAAATTGATATTCAGCTGCCTCTCCTTTGTTCTCTTTAAGATCAATATTCAAAGGATTCAGCGGAGTCCAGTGGTAACTTTTGAGATATCCTCTCCAAAAATCAGTATTTTTTACTACTTCGTTTTTCAATACACTTTTATGGTAGTATACATAGTCCTGAAATTGAAATGGCAAAGGAAGATCTTGTACTGATTTTTTTAAATAAAGCCTTTGATAATTATCAACGACTTTTCTAATTAATAACTCGAGTGACCAGCCATCGGAAATGAGGTGATGTGTTGAAAAAATCAAGTAATCTCTATCGCCCTCTACTTCTAGGCAAGCAACTCTAAATAGCAGATCATTTTCCAAGTCAAATGGTCGATGTAGAAAAGCATCAATCCATGTTTCGCGATCTTCTTTGTTTGTTTTATGTTGATGAATTTTAAAATCCAGTTCTTCAACTTCTACGATCTTTTGATTTGGCACCCCTGCAATTTCGACAAAATTTGATCTCAGGATATCGTATTTATTTAACACCAAAAGAAATGCTTCTTCTAAAATTTGCCAGTCCAACTCACCTTTCACTTCATAAAGCCCATTCATATTATAAGCAATGGACGTGCTTTCTCTTTGAGCTGCTAACCACAATAGGTTTTGGGCTGGATACAACGAGTAATGCAATTGTTTATCGATTTTCGGAATTAACAATAGTTGCTGAGTGGGCTGGTTTTCAAGAAAATCAGCTAATGCAGCAATGGTTGGGTTTTCAAAAATATTCTTTAGGCTAATCCGACATTTTAATTCTTCTTCAATCATGAACTGTAGCTTAACCGCATTCAATGAATGACCACCTAAAGCAAAAAAACTATCATGAATCCCTATTTCAAAATTTAATTCCAGAATGCTGATAAAAAATTCGTTTAACTTTCTTTGCAATAAAGAAACAGATCGGACCTGTTTTTCTTTTGGCCTCATGTAAGAAAGGTTCAACGATGAAAGTGCTTTCCTATCTACTTTATTATTCGCTGTTTTGGGAAATTTTTCTATCGGAACAATAATTTGAGGAACCATATAATCCGGCAATTGCTGTTGCAACTTTTCTATTACTTTAGTCTTGTCAAAATCTCCACGGTCTGAAATAACATAGGCAACCAAATAGGCCTCTTGATCATCTTGTTGTTGAGCCACTACCACAGAAGAATGAATTGCATCCATTGTGTTCAGCCG
>JBCCVV010000009.1:0-61478 GCA_039194925.1 Bacteroidota bacterium | reverse complement strand
GTAATATGTTATGAAATGCGATTCCCAATACATATATTTGCCTACTAGAAGAGGAGTGTGAAAACTTCTCAGGGGTCAAAAACCAACTTTGAACCCGCATAAACCTGAATATGATATCCCTTGGATAAAGATTCATTGTGTAGAACCGCACAGTAAAATCGACAATAAGGTAAGTAACTGCATTTGCCAGTACGGGATATTTCCAACTTATTTTCATTTCGATGATACTTTTGCTATTGATTGACGCATCAATGGCCTGGGCGTGTTATACATTATACAATGCAAAAAACAGGTCCAAAGTATTCAACGAAACTGGTTTTGCTGATTGATAATGAAAACATATTCTTTACTCCCTTTAATGGATTTTATATAATCAGTAATCATTAAACATGAGAACAACTATAATACCTAGACTTAAGCATTTGGAATTATCCAATTCTATGGCTACTTTTTTTATGCTAATCCTATTAGCAGTGCCAAATTTTCTTTTTGGACAATGTCCACCAGAGGTTATGAATTTACCTTCTGACATCACGATCAATGATAATGATGAGTGCACGTCAATTGTGACTTGGGTAGAGCCCACTTATTCTTTGAACTGTTTTGGTTTTACGGATTCATTCGATGCAGAAGATCCAACAATATGGACAATAGAAACAAACGGACAAAACGGATCCGTTGTTACTGGTGGGGCTCCAGAAATGATTAATATAACAGGTTCTGGAAATGGAACGAATAATGTAAACACCAATACTGATTTTTGTATAACAATTCCATTTGACGGAAGAATTAATTTTGATTGGGATGCGGAAATGATTGGAGGAGGTAGTGGAGCTCAGATGCTAAATGATGAGCCTGCCTACACCATTGATGGCGTTGAAACCCGTCTAAACGTGCTAGGAACTCCTGTAGGAAATAATATTATGGCTGAGTCCGGAAGTGTGACCGATCTGGAAGTTACAGCGGGTCAGGTATTTTGTTTTAGGGTACGCTCCAATAACCGAGGTGCAGAATTAGAACTTACTGCGGAAAATTTCACGTTTGAGATTACTCAAATTGAGCAGACCGATGGACCAGCATTAGACAGCGAACAAGGGATTGGAGATTACACCATTGAATATACTGTTCCGACTTGTGACGGTTCTACATTGTCTTGTGATTTTAACGTAACAGTTATTGAATCCATTGAACCAGTAACTACATGTCCTGCAGATATTACCATGTCTGCCGATACAGATCGATGTACGGCGGTCGTGTGTTTTGATGTAGAGGTAACTGATAATTGTGATGCAATCTTACCTGAAGCTATTGATGGGTTTGAATTTTTAGGAACATTTCAGGAGCATAATTATTTTGTATCGGATCCGGGTAATGTCCTGGGTTGGGAAGAGGCCAATGCTGCAGCTGCAGCGGTAGGAGGACATTTGGTGGTTATCACCAGTGAGGAAGAACAACAATTCCTTATCGATAATATTGATCTGGGTGCATATAGAATTGGATTGAGATATTCTCCAAGTTTGGACGAATTTAAATGGGTAAATGGCGAACCGTTCACTTTTGAAGCATGGGGACCTGGGCAGCCAGGTGGACTTTTAGATGGTGACTATGTTTTCAATTTGGACTTTTTCGGATCCTTTTTAGATGGATGGTATGATACACCTTCTATTCTACCACTTCGATATATCGTAGAATTAGATTCTTATCAAACAGAATTGATTGCTGGCTTTCCAGCAGGATCAAACTTCCCGGTAGGGGTTACTGAAGTGAGTTATGTAGGTATTGATGCAAGCGGAAATAGAGATACATGCAGTTTCAATGTAATCGTTGAAGATAATCAGGCACCAGTAATTGATTGCCCTGTAGACTCAATTATACAATTAGGACCAGAGCAGTGTGATACATTGGTTACATTTGATGATCCTGACTTTACAGATAATTGTCCCGATGCTGTTATCACCCAGATTGCAGGGCTACCATCAGGATCTGTATTCCCCATTGGCGAAAATGTCGTTTCTTTTGAAGCGGTCGATACATCGGGTAATGCAGATACATGCTCATGGAGTATCATTGTAAATGATTATATACCGCAAGGATTGGCGTGTAGAGGGGAAATAAACTTCTCAGTTGACGAAATGACGTGTTCCGGATCTCTATTGCCTAGTATGGTGGTTGATGTTTCTTTTGTAGGATGTGCGGATAGTTGTACGATCTCCATTATAGAACCGGATGGATCTAGAAGACCTGCGGATTTTACTTCGGATGATATTGGAAATACATACGATTACGAAATTTGTTGCGGTGGTATTTGTTGCTGGGGTATCGTAAATGTGGAATACAAATTCAAGCCAATTATTTTGTGTACAGAATCAGATACGTTGTCTTGTACACAATCGTTTGATGAGTCATTGATTACTCCAGATGTAAGTATGAGTTGCGCACAAGTTGACTTGATAAAAGTGGATGAATTTGTTGAGCAATTAAGTTGTGATACATTATTCACAGCTAAAATGACAACATTATATACAGCGATCGATGAATTTGGAAATACTTCTGATACTTGTTCTCAGACTATTTTCTTGAGAAGAACAAATCTGGATAGCATAACTCCTGTGACTCCATTTGCATTGTTCAACAACAATGCATTGAATTGTGGTTCTGGATTTGCGACTACCGATCAGGGGTATCCTTTCCCTGCATTGTCAGTCACCGGAGCACCAAGATTGAGATTAGAAAATGATGGATTTGTTGATCTGTTCCCATTTCAATCAAATATCATTTGCAATGGATATGCAGAATTTAGAGATGAGATTTTGCCAGGAAGTTCAAGTTGTGTTACGAAGATATTACGAACATTTACTATTGGCGAATGGTGGTGTAGTGAAACAAATGAGAGAGAATTTGTACAATTAATTGAGGTCGTAGATTTTGACGGGCCGAATGTAACATGCCCTGCGGATATGACAATAAGCACATCAAGCTTTAGTTGTGAAGGATTCACTGCGCTTGATCTTCCAGTAGTAAGCGATGCTTGTAATGGCACCGATATAAAAATTGATCTCAGCGCACCTACTTCATCAGAAGGCTTTATTGCAAATTATGATGGGCACGTAATTGACCTGCCCGTAGGTGTGAATGAATTAACCTACAGAGTTTACGACGATTGTGGCAACCGAACGGATTGTTCATTCAACGTAACAGTGCGAGATGATGCAGATCCGATCGCAATTTGTGACCAGTTTACAGTTGTTGGATTTGGATTGGAAGATCTTACAAAAGTATCTGCAGAAGATATTGATGACGGTTCGTTTGATGAATGTGGTCCGGTAAGTCTTTCTGTAGCGAGAATGGATGCTCCTGGTTTTGATGACTTAATAGGGTTTGGACCGGATGTAGATATTACATGTGATGATGTTGGTAATGTGGTAATGGTTGGATTATTAGTGACTGATGCAGGTGGAAATACCAATATGTGCATGGTGTCTATCGAGGTTCAGGATAAGATTGATGCTCAAATGCTATGTCCTGGAGATATGACCGTAGAATGTAACCTCCCATTTGATCCTGATAATTTAGGAGCGTTCTTTGGAGAAGTGGAGGTCTTTGATAATTGTCCGGCAAGCAATACGATAGATGACCAGATCTTTGGAGAATTAAATACATGTGGATCTGGTGTTTTGACAAGACAGATAAGATTGATTAATGCACAAGGTGATCAAGTGGATTTTTGTCAACAACTAATTACGTTTGAAAGTGGAGATCCTTTGACATTCTCAGATATTACACCGCCACCTGCTGAACAGACCGTTACAGGTTGTGGGATAGATTCTATTGATCCTTCCATTTTAGGTATGCCAATCGTACCAGATCGTGAGTGTCAACAAGCATCCATTGGAATTGAAAACGATACTTTCCCATTTACACAAAATGGCGCATGTCTTAAGATAATAAGAACATTTAGAGTGATCGATTGGTGTATTGACGATGGTCCTGGATCGATTTTCGAACCATTCGAATTTGTGCAAACCATAAAAGTGAATAATACTGAAGGTCCGGAAATTGAAGTGTTTGCAGATACGGTATTCTGTAGCTTTGAAGTAGATTGTGGTGCAATCAATATCAACGATTATCTTGTGGCCGAGGCAACCGATGACTGTACGGCCAATGATGAATTGTTAAACAGATACGAAGTCACAGATGCGGACGACAAACTAGTCGATTTCGGTACTGGACTGGACGCAAGTGGTACGTATGATATAGGTACGTACACAGTGCGCTTTATTTCTGAAGATAAGTGCGGAAATCAGGAAATTGAAGAATCGACGTTTGAGGTGAGAAGTTGTAAATTGCCAACACCCTATTGTCTTAAAGGGTTGAGTACTACGCTCACTGCGATGGATACAACGGGTGATGGTACAGCTGACGCCGAGATGGTGATGTTGGCAGCCAGTTTCTTCGATGCAGGTAGTTACCATCCATGTGGATACGATGTTGTGTTAAGTTTCTCCGAAGATGTCAACGATACATTAAGAACATTCTTCTGTAGTGACACGACAGGATTACAGCCGATTGAATTGTGGGTGACAGACTCTAACGGAGGACAGGATTTTTGTAGTACTTTTATAGATATCCAAGATAATGATGAAGTTGAGCTATGTGGAGGATTGAGACCAGTGGACATTGAAGGTAGGATCTACACTGAAGCAGATGTTGAATTATACGAAGCCGAAGTTGAACTAAGAGGCTTGGAGGTAACTCGAACAATGACAGATGAAAATGGTATCTATGCTTTTAATAGTATGCCACAAGGTGGAAATTATAGAGTACTGCCAATAAAGGATAATGATTATTTAAATGGTGTTTCTACGTTGGATTTAGTGCTGATTCAACGCCATATTTTGGAACTTGCACCATTAAGTAGTGGATACAAACGTCTTGCCGCAGATATTAACAATAATGATGCGATTTCATCTACAGACTTATTAGAATTAAGAAAAGTAATTCTGGGAATAGAAGATGGATTCCCTAACAATACAAGTTGGAGGTTTATCGATTCTAAATACGAACTGGAAGAGGATGAGGATCCATGGATATCCATTTTTGAAGAATCTTATGATATCTCGAGTTTGAACTCTGACATGCAGATTGACTTTGTAGCCGTTAAGGTAGGAGATGTTGATGGTAATGTAGATATGAATGTCAAAGCAGGAGTCGTAAGTGAAACGAGAAGTAGTAAAACGTTGACATTGGAATTGCCAAACACAACAGTAGAAAGAGGCAATCTTTATGAAATTGAGGTAATGGTAAGGGATGAAGTGCAATTGTTTGGAATGCAACATACTCTTAACATGAATGGCTTGGAGTTGATGGATATCAAAGCTGGGGGTATCGATTTGAAGAAGGAATTTACTTATGAAAAAGAAGGGCAACTGAATACAAGTTACGCTTCGGCTAGGGGAGATCAAATTGCCAAAGATGAAGTATTGTATACAATGGTACTTAAGGCAAATACAGACGGAGAGCTTTCTGATATGATAAGACTGAATGCAGATGGGTTGAATGCTGAATTCTATCATGGGGAAGGATTGGAAAAAGGTAATCTGGACATCGTATGGAGAGAAAGTGATGCAAATAATGTGGTTGAAATGTTAAGTCTGATCGGCAATAGTCCCAACCCCTGGAGTTACAGTACGGAATTGAATTTCTATCTGCCATCTTCCGGTAAAGTGAATTTGATTATTAAAGACGCGAATGGAAGAGTATTATTAAATAGAAAGACAACACTGAACTCAGGTAGTAATTCTCTTCGCGTTACGGATAATGAAATTCCAGTTCCTGGCGTTCATTTCTACGAATTGAGATTCAAAGATCAGATCGTTAACGGAAAAATGATCAAGATACAATAAGAACAATTTTAATTTAGTGTGATTAAGCAGCCATTGTTTTGCGATGGCTGCTTTTTATATTTTATAGCATAGATATCTCAATGTACTTTCTAAAAATCTAAAATAACAGAGTGAACTACCTTTATTCCAACTGCTGGATTATAGCAGTATAAACACAAGTATTATTAAATTTTAAGACAATACTAAATCGTAGCATTGGAATATAAATTGGTTATTTGGGTTTCGGCCGATTTTTATTTTGATATAGGAGTGATATTTTCTTCAAATGTCTATTATTTTACGTTTTTGTAAAATTTAGAGATTATTTTTTCTACATTTGATTTTACGAATTATTTAACAAAGGTCATTCCCCGACTCTTTGTTCCCGACAGGCGGCCTTCCATTTTCGATGACTCTTTGAGTCGAATACACCTTACTTTAACTAAAATCAAATGAAATAGCATGAGATCACTCATACTTAGTTTAGTGTTCATATCCATGTCTGCGATATCTTTCGGACAGGCTTCGGAAACTTGTTTAGCGGCAGAGGGTTCACCTGAGATGCTGGCTGCTTTTCCTCATACTGAACTTATTACCATAGACCCTTTATGGATAAATGATACAGAGTATATCCCTCCAGTAAGTCCGGCTGGTGCACTTTCAGTTGCATATTGGACTTTTTCCATAACTACACCTGATTACTATAGTATTGATCTACAGACAACTGGTGGTGCAACTATTGTCAATGACGTAAGTGTAGGTCTTTCTGATGGTACGGTTAGTGCTTGTCCTATGGATGCAAACTTAACAGAAATTTATTCAGGTATGCTAATGGTGGCATCTACTGTAAGTGGTCAGTGTACATTTCTCACACCAGGAACTTATACTATGGCATTTGCTGTGGCTCAAGGGGATGAAGGAGATATTGAGGTAATTATTGGCAATAGCATAATGGGGGCGAGCAATGATAATTGTGCTGGAGCGATAGGATTACCTTCAGGAATGAGTGTTGGAGACAATTCTTGCTCCGATGGATTAGTTTGGTTTTCATACACTGTAGTCAATGGAGGATCAGTAAGTATAAGTGTTTCAGATGCAATGGGACCAAATTCTATTTCAAATCCTGTTATTACCCAAGCTATTACTGATATAGTAGGATGTGGAGGACCAGATGACGGAGTTACTTCATGGACATGTCTTCCCCCAACAACAGTGATTTATTTTGAAGCAGGAGATAATACGACACCTGTAGAAGAAGGGGATTTTAATATAAACATAACCGATGACCCCACTGGATTACCCAATGAATTATGTACTGATGTAACTCCGGTGGCAGCACCTTCTTGTGTTTCGACCGAGTTGACAGACGTAACAAACAATACTACTTCTGGTGCCTGCCCGGAGTCTGTAGATTTTGGAGGTTGTGGTGTATTTACAAATGAAGCTACAGTCTGGTTTGCATTTGATACCGACGCTAATGCTGAAACAGTGGATATTGAAGTTACTAATGGTTCTATCACTGCATCTACTTTTGTTTTATTTGATGGATCTGTTTCATGTCCTTCAAGTGACGTTGCGATAGGAGGGTGTCAAACCGGAATGATGTTGGATCAGGTTGTAACCCCAAATACGACGTACTATATTGCAGTTGCAACGAGTGCTGGTGGAACAGATGGTACATTCACCCTAACGGTGACACCAGAAGATCCCCCAGCCAACGACGATTGTACCTTGGGTGCGGAAGATATTACAGCAAGTGCGGCGACCGGTGTAGACGGTACTACAGCTTGTGCAACTTCTGATATAAATGATTTTTGTGCTGCTGCATCCGAAGATCATGTAGTGTACTATACTTATACAGTAGACGCCTCTATTCTAGGAAATAGAGATGTGACATTTACGTTTACAACAAATACAAATACAACAGGAACGGCCGCTACTGGATTATTCTTTGGTTTGTTTGAAGATTGCATGGGAACTGCGGTAATGAATACACCAAATCCGGGTGAAGACCCTTGTGATGCTCTGACAGGTACGGTTACGTACGAATGTGTACAACCTGCAACTACCTTTACTATAGCAGTAGGTTCTGAGGATATGACGGAAGGTGATTTTAATATTCAGATTACCGAAAGCGACTTGAATGTGGCAATAAACGATTTATGCGATGCACCTACACCGTTAATGCCAGGTCAATCTTGTGTTGATATTGATGAAGCTACGGATAATACTAATGGTTGTCCAGAAGTGTCTGATTTAGGTTCTACTTGTTCATTTTCATCGGATCTTGTAGTTTGGTATTCATTGATGCTACCGGCAGATGCTACGGGTATAGATTTTACAGATTTGAGTGCTGGTGCTCAAATGGCACTATTTCAAAACGATTGTCCGACATTGACCATTGTTGATGATTGTTTTACTGGTAATATTAAGTTTACAGGTCTTACTGGTGGAAACACATATCTTTTGGCTGTGAGTCAAACTTTGGCTAATGAAGGTCCGGTTACATTTACCTGGTCTCCTCAGGCGATACCTACAAATGATGATTGTGATTTAGGAACAAATCCAGATATTCTTTTAGAGACAAATGGAACCACAGGTTGTGCAACGTATGATTTCAATACATGTTCGATTGCTGATCCGGTAATTGATCATCAAGTGTTTTATACGTATACCAATACAATGGGTGCAAATGTTGATTTGGAAATTACTATTGAGCAGGATATGACAAACAGTAATCCTGCTACACAGGTTTCAATCACCGTGCTTGATGACAACTGTGCGGCATTTACTTTTTTCTATCCTACACAAGCTGAATCAGAGTGGTGCGATATCCTTGGTTTGGGAATGCAGACTATTCCATGTATTGAAGATGGTGAAACGATCGTTTTGGTATTTAGTAGTGTTGATGGTGAAGAAGGAGACTTTACGATTGTTGCCAATGCCGTAGCAGACGGACCAACAAACGATGAATGTACTGGTGCCGAGGATATTACTCCACCAACCTGTGTTTGGACTATGGTCAGTGGATTGACACCACTTGTTTCTGCTGAAAATGCATGTCCGGAAGACTTTTTGACGTTTCCTGCTGGCTGTGATTTTACTTCAGAAGCAACAGTTTGGTATAGTATTACTGTGCCAAATGATGGATTGACTTATACATTGGATGTTCGAAATATTACAGATGATGCATTCTTGACCATTTTTGAGAGCACGGGTGCAGATTGTGACTCTTATGGAACTCCATCTATCAATGCGGATTGTGAAACAGGGGCAGGGCCTCACGGTGACCTTTATACTGATCTTACAAATGGAGCTACGTACTTCATTGCAGTTGGTGACCCTACGCCAACCGGAGGATTCGATTTTGAAATCAGACTAAATCAGTTACCATCAAACGACGAATGTGTAGATGCAGATGCTATAACTGCTGGGATGTTGACGTTGGATGGAACTACCTCTTGCGCTACTCAACCTACAGGTGGGGAATATGCAAGTGGAGCATGTCCACCTACTGATCAAACGAATACTGTTTTCTATACATATGAAGTTCCGCCAACGGACAAAGGTTTTCATGTGACCATTACAGCTGCTCTAACGGATGGCTTTACTGGCGATGTGAATCTTGTGGTGTTTGAAGATGATCCGGCAGGATCTTGTGCCACTGGTGCGGGTGCCACTTCAGTTGAAGATGATGCTTGTACAACTTCTGGAACTCTTAATGAACAATATGAATGTGTTGGTCCTGGGACTTACGTAATACGAATTGCTACAAGCGATGACAATGCTGGTGATTTCCAAATCACAATTACTCCGATTGCTTTGGTTCAACCCAACGATAATTGTGATGCGGCAAATAATACAGATTTGAATCCTGGATTGGAATGTACATGGCAAACCGCTACGGCAAATACCATGGGTGCATGTCCAGAAGATCCAAGTATCGATCCAGGAAATAGCTGCGGATTGAGTGCTGACAATCCTACCGTTTGGTACGAAGTAACAGCTCCAGCCACTGCTAATTTCCTTGACTTACAAATTAATTCAGATGGGGGATCAAACCCATTTATCGCCGTCTTCCCAGGTAACCCTGTAGATTGTGCGATGCAAGCATTTGTTGCGGGTTCTTCTTGTTATGAAGGAATATTCGATGATTTAGATGCACTCGGACAAACTCAAATTCCCGTTACAGGCGGCAATACGTATTTGATTGCTGTAGGAGCAAGTGATCCGGCGGGTGTAATGTTTGAATTTGGTATCAGATGGATAACACCACCATTAAATGACGATTGTGCTCCTTCCGGACCGGGTACTGGTGCGGTTGCATTGACCGGCGGTACGCCAACCGATGGAACCACTGCATGTGCTACCCAGCCGATTGGTGGTGAGTACAATAGTGGAGTATGTACAGATGACGACGAAACAAATTCAGTATTCTATACATATGAAGTCCCAGCTTCTGATAAAGGATTTCACGTAACGATTTCAGCTGTTGGATTTGCCAACCCATTTACGGGAGATGTAAATATTGTTGTATTTGAAGACGATCCAGCAGGATCTTGTGCTACAGGTCCTGGTGCTACTGCGGTAGAAGAAGTTTGTACTTCAGCTGAGACCATAAATGAAGAATTTGAATGTGTAGGTGAAGGAACATATGTCATCAGAATAGCAACAAGCAGTGACAATGAAGGAGAATTTAGTATAGAAATTACTCCAATTGTATTAGAACAACCCAATGACAATTGTGATGCAGCAGATAATGCAGCTTTTGCCGCTGCTCTTGAATGCGAATGGATGGTAATCGATGCTAATACGACAGGAGCATGTCCAGAAGATATGAACTTGGACGGTCCAAACTGTGGATTGGATGATTTTCCGGTAACATGGTATGAAGCAACTGCGCCAGCAAATGCAGAATTCCTAGATTTACAAATCAATTTCGGTGGATTGACACCATTTGTAGCTGTATTTGAACAAGGACCTGATTGTGACAATTTAACGTATGTTGCGGGTTCTACATGTTATGCAGGAACTTTTGATGAGTTGGATGATCTAGGTGAAGACTTAATAGACATTACACCAGGTTCCACATATCTAATAGCAATTGGTACGGATATCAATGCCGGTGCCACGGTGAATTTTGGTATAAAATGGATTACACCTCCGGATAATGATGAATGTGTTGATGCAGAGGTGTTTGATGCTCTTACTCCATCAGGAGATCCGGGAGAGTTTTCACAGACCTTAACCATGGAAACTACGCAGTGTGCAACAGAAATGTTTGTCTTGGCGGGTACAGATTGTGACGAGAATAATACCAATACGGTATGGTACACGTATACCGTAGAACCTGATGTAAAAGAAATTACAATTGATGTATTGAATTATATGCCAACGAATGGGGGTGTAACAAATTTCAGCATTTATGTTTCTGATGCATGCCCGGATGCGGGAGGTAATATTACCTTATTGAATCAGGCGGACGGCACACCTGCTACGTATTGTGGCGGTGAAGGCGAAGAGCTAATAAAGCTTTCTTGTATTGATGAAGGTACTACGATTACATTCTCAATTACCAGTTCTTCTGATAATGAAGGTACATTCGATGTGACGCTCAATACAGCAGAACCCAATTGTACGTATACAAATGATGAATGTGTAGATGCAGCTCCATTGACTGGAAATCCAGACCCATTGATTACAGATGATCCTAATGATTGTGTACTTGTTCCAGGCTGTAATGATCTTGCTTGTTCTGATTTTAATTTTGGAGCCTGTGCAGGTATCGATCAATTGAATGCAGTCTTTTTTACATTTACTACAGACGCCAATGTTGATCCTGTAGATGGAGCTTTTGTAAACATAGAAATTTTAAATGGAGAGCCAGGTGAGTTGGATGCTCCAGGAGCGGTATTGTTTGAAGGTGGTTGTGTCACGCCTGCTTCAATTGGAGCATGTGGTGCTGGAGCTGGAGGAGAATACAATTCAGGACCACTAGGAGGCCCAGGTTTTATCCAGCCGAATACAACCTATACGATAATGGTTTTCAATTCGGATCCAAACCAAAACGGTGGAACTTTTGATCTTTGTGTGACTGTAACCTCAGGATGCGTAAACGATGATATCTGTGACGCATTTGTGTTAGAACCTGGAGTAACAGTTGACAACCCTGCAAGTTCAGTAGGATGTACCCCTGATTTCACGGTTACTACAGGATGTGATCCAACATTGGAAAACGCAACATTATGGTACCAGATCGATGTTCCTGAGGGTGCTGCTTCAATTGAAATTACATTGAATAATTTACCCGATCCCGATGGTGTAGATGGTGAAGTTTCTATAGCCGTTGGTCCACTAGAGGATTGTAATAACTTTGATCCAAACGATGTATTGTATGATGATTGTACCGGTTTTGGAACGGGTGTTCATGAAATACCTTGTATTATTGAATATGGAACTTATTGGATTCAAATTGGTTCTGACGATGAAATGGAAGCTGGTGACTTTACGATTACATACAACTTTAATACGAATCCCGACCCAGCGAATGATATTTGTTCCCAGGCGGAAGATTTGGTGGTATCAGAAATTTGTGAATGGGTTACCTTCCCAGGTACTTTAAAAGACGCATGTCCTGAATTGTTTGACTTAGGCGCTTGTGAATATTCTGAGAATCAAGCCGTTTGGTATACGATTACCATCCCTGCTGGTCCACCTACTGTTACGGATATGGACATTGAAATCATGGGCCTTGCTACTCCGATGATTGGAGTATTTGAATTCGATTGTATGGGCGCAGGAGATCCTGCTGCTAATAATGGAGTAGTTGCTTCTACTATGAATGCAGATGGTAATGTGGATTGTTCCGAAATGGCATTGACAGAAGGTATTGTTGTAACGGAAGGTACGACCTATCATATCTTGGTAAGTTCTAGTACAAACGAAGATATTCCGTTCGATATTAGTATAAAATTAAATGCTCCACCGATTAATGATGATCCATGTATCAATAGTGATAATCCTCCATTTGACTTAACTGGAGGTGGATCTCATGCAGGAACCACCTGTTGTGCAAGAGGTCCTAAAGATAACAATCCCGATGGTACTCAAGCAGATTGGGAAGTTCAAGCTCCATGCAATAATCTTGCAGAAGATGCTGCAGTTTGGTATATGTTTACCCCTGACCCGGAGGATGACGGTTATGATATTATTGTAGAGGGTGGATCAGTAAGCAATCAAATGACAGTGCAGGTATATGGTGTAGCCAATCCTACTAATCCTTGTGTTGCTGCGCCTGCGGGAGATGAAGTCTTGGAATCTTCGTGTACAGACCTTAGTACATTTATAAGAATCCCGAACTGTGATCCTACATTGACTTATTTTGTAAAAGTAACCACAGCTGATGATGATTGTGGCGACTTTACTATGACTGTAACTCCCGCCGCAGTGTGTGATTATGCAGATACATGTGATGAAGCTACTGAAGCTTTGGAAACAAGTACTCAGGAAAGTTGTGAAGATCCTCTTGAATTCTTTACTGTTCCAGGTTGTTTGGAATTGGCTTGCCCTGATGATACAGATTATGGTTGTGGTCAAACTCAAGGACCGACGGTTTGGTTTAAGATTAATATTGACGATCCTGATGCTACCAAGTTGATCACTCAGATAGAAGCACCAGGCTTTGATGCGGTATGGCAAGTATTTGAAGGTACGTCTTGTGGTGATATTACGGCGGTAGCTGAGCAATTGGTAATTGATGGAGTAACTCAAACATACCCTTGTAGCGATTCAGATGGCGAACCTGAAAATATCTATCAAACTCCTATTAACCCGGATGCAATTGCTAATGGGTTGATGTATTGGGTGTCCGTAACGGCCATAGGTGAGATTACAGATCCAAACTTTGATTTTGTATACAACAGTACACTTGGATGTATTGCATGTACAGGTACAGATGCAACGGATTGTGGGAATGGTGAGTTTACTGCTGAGGTACTGGAAAATGGAGTATGGGTACAGGTGGAAGATGATTATCAATTCTGCCAAGGTATCGATGTGCGGGTTTGTTTTGAATTTAATTATAATACTACAGGTACAGGAAATGACTGGATCCATGGGTTTGTTCCATTTTTTGGGCCCGGTTGGGATGTAAATGATGATATCCTGGCCGCTATAGGAGCCTTAGGAAATTTTGAGTTCTTTTCTTCTCAAGGCGATTGTGCACCTTTCCTAAATGGGTATGACATACCAAATGTTTGTACCTATATCGATGATAATGGGTTTTTACAATTATGTAATACTGCATGTGATCCGGCCGGATGTCCATGTACTGGAAGCGGTGGAATGGAAAATGGTGATCCATTGCCTAGTGGATTCTGGTATAACACAAATGGAGGCTCTTCTACATGTGGTGATTTTGGATGTTCTCCTGCATCATTTTATGGTTGGCCATCAGGTACAAATGTTGATGTTTCTGAGTGTATAGAATTGAAGACCAAAGTTTTTGAATCTGTTGAAGAATGTTTGGCGAATAATAGTTTATCCTTTGGAATCCAAACATTCTCAGATGCTGTTTCTGGTTGTTGGGAAGATTCAAGTCCGTGTATCGTGGATCCATCCGTTGGAAAGTTTGATTGGCAAATAGAATGTAATGTGCCACCACCGGTAGAAGGTGAAGATGATGAAATTTGTTTTGATGGAACGACAGATATATTTGTGGTTACAGCAGATGGTTCTCCAACTGAAATTCAAGTAGACGTAATCGATAATCCAAATGTAAATGGCGAAAATAGCCATACATTTAATGGTGGATCAGGTACTATTATGGATAACCTTACAAATACTTCTACTACTGATCAAACTGTACTATATGTCGTATATTCAGTGGATCCAAATCTTCCATGTCCTGGTGTCTTGGATACAATTGAAGTTTTAATATATGCAGAGTTAATGGTTACATTCCCGCCTACATCCGTTTGTGAAGGAGATTGTACAACGATTACACCTGATATTGTTGGAGGAGCCGGCGGGCCATATACATATTTATGGGATGATGGTCAGACCACCCCTTCTATAGAAGTGTGCCCTGTAGTGCCAACGGAATATACCGTAACGGTTACCGATGTATTTGGATGTGAAGGTGAGGGTACTGTTTTGGTAAATGTAAATCCTCCGGTTGAGTTGTTTATTGAGCCAGGCATTGCTGTGTGTAAGGATGATAATTTTGATCCGTTCAATCCGGATTACTTTATTTGTGTAGATATTTTATCAGCTTCACCAGTATTGGATATAGTCTGGAGTCATGATTTGCTCTTACAAGGTCAAGCCATTAATGGTGGTCAATGTTTTGCAATTAATGAAGTAACTTCATCGGAATGGGGAGGAATAAATATGGATGGTGTTTATATATTGACAGCAACAGTTACGGATATCTTTGGTTGTACTGCATCCATTGATACAGAAGTTACTATTACTGGAGAATTGACAGTAATCCCAAATGTATTTGCATATGAATGTGGCGAAACTCAAACTCAATTAAATGTTACTGGTATTGATGCGGCATTAAATGATATAGATAATTTCTTTTTGTTTGGTGGATGCGAAAGCCAAGGTGATGATTTGGACCTCTTGGAAGAGGCGTTTGATGTTGGCGGCAACTGGACTTTTTCGGTAGATTTATTGGCGTATCAATGTTATACGGTGGTTGCTCAAACAGCTTCCGGTTGTCAAACTTCTATAGAAGTGATGATTCCACTTTCAGAAGGTACCCCTATCCAGATTTCAGGTACACCTGCCGTTTGTATTGGTAGCGAGGCAACAATAACAGTTGACAATGATGGTGATTATATATCATATGAGTGGATGCCAAATGTTGGAAATTCGGCAAGTGTGACCTTTACACCAGATTCAACAGCTACCTACACGGTTACGACCATGGATGCTGATGGGTGCCAAGCGGTTGAGATATTTGAAGTCGTTGTTAATCCACTACCTAATATTGAATTCTCTGGCGCATTTGCATTCTGTGAAAATGGAACCGCTACCATTACGGCTAGTGGAGGAGTTGATTATTCCTGGACTGGAGTTGCGGGTGATGCTACAGGTCCTGTTTATACTACTGGAGTTGCAGGTGATGCTACAGTGACCGTAACAGATGCAAATGGTTGTGTAAGTGACTCAACGATTACATTCGAACAGTTGGATATCATTCCATTGGTATTTGCAGATGCTAATATATGTGACGGAATGGGAGACACACTGAGCGTGCCATCTAATATCATTAACGTAGTTTGGGAAGATGATACACCTATGGTGGTAAGTACAGATACGTTCTTCATTATTACCGGACCTGGATCCTTTACTGTAAGAGGCACAGACGAAATGACTGGTTGCGATGCAGAAGGTTCGTTTACGGTTTCAGAATTTAATACACCAGTTATTATGGCACCAGACACTGTAAATGTTTGTAGATTAGATAGTGGAATCGATTCTTTATGCATCAATTTTACAGCATTAGTCTCAGGCTCTACAGGCACATGGTCACAGGATGGAGTCATTCCCGACTTTGACTTTGCATCATTCCCACTTGATGATGTTTGCTTTGAAGGAATACAGACAGGCTGCTACCCATTTACGTTTACTACAAATTCAGCCCAAATGCCTTGTGAAAATGTTTCAGCTACGGTTCAGGTCTGCGTCAATGCATGTCCATGTCCAAGTCCAGCAACTCAAGCGATCCCAGATATTTGTAATCTTGGAACAATCAATCTGGAAGATGCTGTGTTGACATCCGATCCCGGAACATGGTCTGTGATTTCAGCACCGGCGACACAGGATATGGCCGGTTTAATTACGGGGACTACCTTTAATGCAACAGGTGTTTTACCAGGAGAATATACAGTACAATATACACTTGATAATCCCGGTGGTGGTCAATGTGAGGTATCCAGTGAGCAAACTTTTGAAGTTTTCGAGCAATTAGAATTCAACGTTCTTGGCTCTGGAGTACTGTGTAATATTGAAGGTCAATCCTTCCCTACATCAATGGATTTGTTTGATTTGATCGATACGGATGCATCTAATGGGGGTACTTGGGTACAAACCGGCACTGGAACAATGTTGACCATTACAGATGGATCTATGATATCCAGTGATGGTGTTACAGTATTTGGAGAAACCTTGACCTTCGAATATACTGGTGGTCCTACAGGTACTCCTTGTCCTCCAACAACCATTGAGGTTACAGTAAGTATTGAAGATTGTAATTGTCCGGTGATCACATTCGAACCATTGATTGTATGTAACGATGGATCACCTGTGGATTTGAATACCATACTTAACAATTTAGAAAATCTTCCTGGTACTTGGTCTACTTCTTCCTCTGCCACGATTATAGGCAGTATGTTCGATCCAAACGGACTATCAGCAGGTTTATATGAGGTGACGTTCACTTTGGATGATGAGCCTGGAAACGACTGTCCATTGGATTACGTTGGTGAAGTGGTGGTAAGCCCGAGTCCTGAAGTGGTGCTCACTCCAGGAATACAGCCTTGTTCTGAAGATAGCGGAAATGGACCAACAACTGTGAATCTGTACGATTGGATAACCACTACAACAACAGGTACATGGATGCAGACCGATGGCGATGATCTGGACATTACTGGCAATGGTATTGATCTGGCAGAGGTCGATTTTGCAGGACAGGACATAGGTGAGACGTTTACTTTTGTATTCACCACCAACACTGCAATTGCGCCTTGTGTAGATGCATTTATCGAAGTTGTAATTACTGTAGCGGATTGTGAATGCCCTGTAATTGGTTTGTCAGATCCTGCACCGGTTTGTAATGATGCGGGCACATCAGATCTTTGCACATTGATAGGAATGTCTGAGCCAGGTTCATTTACAGTACAAGATTCAGATGGAATTGACATTACGAATACTGTTTTAGATGGTTCAGGATGTATTTTGAATGCAACGGATCTTGATCAGGGAACATATAGCGTGATCTACACCTTGGATGAAACTGTAGGCGGCGATTGTGCACAAGCTGATACTGTATTCTTGGATGTAACAGAATACTTGTCGGTTGAGATCAGTGAACCAGATAGCTTGTGTAGCGATGCAGATGGTCAAGGTATTACCACGATCAGTTTCAATGGCTTGTTGAGTGAAGTTGGATTGGGAACCTGGAGCGATGATGATAATTCAATGGTGGCTATTGGCGATGTAACATTAGAGGCAAGTGTGAGTTTTGTTGGAGTATCTGAGGGAAGTTATGATTTTACATATACCATTGAAAATGCTGATCCTTGTCCGGATTTCGCACAAACTATAACAATTCATGTAACTGAAGTATGTAATTGTCCACCGATTTTACCATTAGATCCAGAAGATGAATGTAATACGGACGGACCTGTTGACCTTGCTAAGTACAATGATGTCAATCAACCTGGAACGTGGAGCAGTGCGGAATTGACTGTTGAGAATGGTAATAGTCTGATTACAGAAGGAGTAGTTGCTGGTACATATACGTTGACATATACCATTAATGATCCGATTGATGATTGTCCAGCAACTGAAGAGGTAACCATTTTTGTTGGTGAACCTGCAAATCCAGGAGTAGCCGCAGAGCCGTATCGATTGTGCGAAGGCGTGAATGAGGTCATCAATTTAGGAGACCTTCTGGAAGGTGAAGATGATGGAGGTACTTGGACAGAGACTTCGATGACAGCAAGCAATGGATTTGATGCAATGGCAGCTACATTTACTACGAATGGAGAATCTGCTGGTACATATACGTTTGAATATTCTATTACTGACAACGATCCTTGTCCTGAAGTAAGCTCTAGTGTGACTGTGATTATTGACGCAAATCCTGTCGCTGATGCCGGAGAAGAAAAGTTCATTGATTGTGCAAATCGAACTGCTCTACTAGGAGGAACAAATACCTCTTCAGGAGATAATATTGAGTACAGCTGGAACGATGAGAATATGAGTACGACTAGTACCATAACAGTGTCTGATGGTGGTATATTCCAATTGGTGGTTATAAATACGGCAACAGGCTGTACAGATACGAGTACGGTAGTTGTTAACAAATCGGATGATTTACCTGTTATGACAATTACTGCAGTAGACGTCTCTTGCTTTGGAGAAAATGATGGTCAACTTATCATCAGCGATCAATCTGGCGGAGAAGGCGATTATACCTACCAATTGGATAATGGTCCGGAGACTACAGATCCAAATAGCTTTACTGGTTTGCGTCCTGGTGAATACATCATTGCTATTGAGGATGAAAATGAATGTAGAAATGAATATATGTTTACCATTACGGAGCCACCATTATTGACAGTAGATGCAGGTCCGGACTTAGTGGGAGAACTTGGTGAAGAGTTTACGCTTACCATTGAGCCATTTGATACAACAGGAGTTACATCGATTGTTTGGAGCAACTTGGTTACTACAGAAGTGATTTGTAGCGGATTGAATTGTACTACGATTACTGTGACACCGGAATTGCCAGTTACTACATATTATGTAGAGGTTATCAATGGAAGTGATTGTGTGGCATTCGATGAATTACAAATTAGAACAAATCAGATTGTAGACATAGTTTTCCCGAATATTATATCTCCAAATGGTGACAATAACAATGATCGATTCTATATTAAGAGTGGAGATGTGGAGTCCGTAATCAGTATGAGGGTCTTTGATCGTTGGGGAGAAAAATTGTTTGACTTAGAAAACTTCCCTCCTCGAGATCCTGAGTTTGGATGGGATGGCACTTTCAGAGGAAAGAAAGTTGTTCCGGGAGTATATGTATTTACTGTTGAAGTCTTATTCGTAAACGGTGATACTGAAACATTTAGTGGAGACGTAACGGTTACAGATTCTGAATAGAAGATCAGAATTTGAAATATAACAATGCTAAAAAGTGGAATTGGGTTAATCCCGGTTCCACTTTTTTTATTGGAAATGACAATTAGTTTCTATTTTATTTATTTTTTCGGATTCTTGACATTTCGATAGGAATAAAAGATCAACATTTCTTATTTTGCAAAAGATATTAATTTGGCACAAAAGGTCAAGAATCTTGCTTTAGAATTAATTGCTTGCGTAAGTAGTCTACGTCCCTCCTTAATTTTTATAATAATAACACCTTTGAGTTGTGAGACCCCTCGCTAGAATAAATTGCATACTTATTTTTCTACTGATGTTGCTGGACACAGTGAGCAAAGGGCAGGTCTGTACTTTTGAGGGAGATGTTGTTATAGAGGATTTAGATACCACATCAATATCTATCTTTGTTTCTGGAGCAGGGAATGATGACTTATCCTCAAATAATTGTCTCGAAGCCGTAACCTTACATTTTAAACACGAATTTGTTGGTGATCTGGTAATGGAGTTGGTGTCTCCATCCGGGCAGGTGGTAACTTTGGTAGGACCTTCAGACATAATTACGGCCAATACAGGATTGGTTTTTGGATGGAATATTCAATTTTTTGCAAGTTATTTACAAGCGGCTCCAGATGCGGGATATGATTCTACATGGAATAATTTGCAAACGTGGTTGGGCTTAACAACGTACTCTGGAAAATACTATCCCCATATGGGGCAATTGGAAGATTTCAACATGGGACCTGTCAATGGAGTGTGGACGCTCAATATCATGGATGAAGTACAATTTGGTGATGGGAATATCTATTGTTTCGGGTTAAGTTTTTGTGAAGAAGATGACATAACCACTACAACCTGTGAGTTAGTACAGCATACATTCGAAAATGTATCATTGGAAGCGTGTCAAGGTGATTCGGAACTTGATATTTCAATTGATCCTGAGTTTGACCAAAACTACAATGAAGACAATTATGAATACGGTTATCTTTTGTTCAAAGAAGATCAATTTCAAGGTTTTCTCTCCGATCAGAATTTGACATCATATGAGTCGGGATCATATACACTGTGTGGGATTTTGTATTCTTCAGCAGAAGAATTCTTACTCGATGATCTTCCGATTAATGGAACCCGAAGTGATATAGAGACTTATATTATGGAAACTGACTTTTGTGCTAATCTTTCACAGGATTGCATAAATGTAACGATTCATCCTAACCCAGTAATGGTTACTGAGGTTACTACGATTTGTTTTGGCGATGTAGTTGTCATAAATGGAGTAGAATATACCGAGACTGGTGAATATGAAATAGTAACCAGTCAACTTCCTTGTGATAGCATAAGTACCTTGGATTTGACTGTGCTGAACCTTGAATTGGTAACAATCGCAGAGAACCAATCCTTGTCTTGTGCTAACCCAACTACGTTTTTGGATGGAAGCATGTCAAATATTCCATCCAATGCAAATGTACTCTGGCAAACTGAGAATGGGAACATAATATCTAAGGTGGATTCCACAATAATAGAAATTGATCGTCCCGGAACATATACATTTGAAGTAGAGGTCAATGGATGTCTTTATGAAGAGGAAATTACAATCGAAGAGGAAGAGGATTTTGTCACCATCGAGGCCAATATTAATGTACTAACCTGTGTATTGGATACCACATTTATTGATATTACAATCAGCGACGCTGTCGATACGCTTTTTTGGACGAGTGAAAATGAATTCAGTGTATTTAACGATGATATAAGAGTAGGATCTGCCGGAATCTATACCGTAACGTTTATTACGAATCTGGGATGTGAAGTAACCAGAGATTTTGAGGTCATTGATGAAAGAGTATTTTCAGAAGTATCAATTATTGGAGATGTATTGACTTGTACTCAGGGTGAGGTTACACTCTTTACTACTCCCGGGGATACCTTGGGATCTACGTTTAGATGGTTTAATGAAGGTGGAGATTTAACTTCGGATACATTTTTATTGGTAGATCAACCCGGACTGTATTCGTTGGAATTAGTGACTGAGTTGGGATGTTCAAGTACATTTGAGTATGAAGTTCTTTCAGAGATCGAAATTATTACGGCTGAACTTGTTAGTGATACAATAGATTGCAATAATTCTGCGGTAACTATTGCCTATATTTCTGAATTTGAGGATCTCAATGTAATCTGGGAACTTCCGGATGAAGAATTAGTAATAGACTCAGCATTTAATTCCTCACAAATAGGAACGTACAATCTTAGTTTGAGCGATGATAAAGGTTGTATATTGGATACTTCTCTTATAGTTGTTAGAGATGTCGAAATTCCAGAGGTGTCTATTTTAAATGCGTCTTTCTTTTGTGGAGACGATAGCATTCAATTATCTGCGCAAGTTAATTTTGATGATCTTTCCTATAAATGGACACGACCAGATGGAAGTATGGACTTTTCTGAATCGCCTTTCATTTTTTCCCCTGGACTTTATGTGTTAGAAGCTTGCCGACCCAATGGGTGCTGTGTGTCGGATTCTATAATAGTAGGAGTAGACAACGATCTGCCCAATATCAGTTTTGATTTTGATGAACTGAATTGTAATAATGATACCGTATATATTATTCCATCCGATACAACATCCTATGCGATGGAATGGAAGCTAAATGATGTAGATTTCAATACAGAAATAGATATAATCGAAGTTATAGAACCTGGATTATATGAAGTTGTGGTTACGGATGAGACAAATGGTTGCAGATCTACCTATTCATTTGATATTACCAGTAACTTTACGGATACCATAGGAACATTGATGGCTGAACCTTTGGATTGTGCTAACCTTCAAACGTTAATTCAGTTTGCAAGTGAAGTGCCTGTTGAGTCATTCAACTGGTCAGGACCAAGCGTAGTGGATAATAGTTTATTTGCCTTAGTAGATTTTGAAGGGGAGTATTTTTTTGATTTTATCCTGGAAAATGGCTGTTCTGGAAGAGATTCAATTATAATACTTCAAGAAGGAGATCCTCCCTTACTTCAATCCATGGATCAGGTAATAACGTGTAATGAAGACGAAGTAACCTTGAGTGTAGAATATTCTTCTGTTGATGTTTCTGTGGTTTGGACGGGGCCAAATAATTTTGAACAAATAGGCACTTCGGTTCAAGCTTCAATTCCTGGAATTTATACAGCCATCGGAATAGGTGGAGGATCTTGCAAGGATACAGTTGAGGTTAAATTAGTAGCAGACACTATACCACCGGTAATTTCACTTTCAGTGGATGGTCAACTTACTTGTGCCGATTCTGTAGTTATGGTTACAGCAGTAGTGGATGCGAGTACGGAATCTTATGAGTTGTTGGGCGTAGATGTTACAGATCCACAAGATTTGATTTTTGAGGTTATGACTCCTGGTCCATATGTACTGGTTGCTACAGGATTTAATGGTTGTACGGCAGGCACTAGCGTTACCGTGCAGCAGAGTACGGAATTTCCAGATTATACAATTGACTTGGACTCCATAACCTGTGCTGAAAATTTGGTGAATGTAGGTTTTAATTCATCAGACCCTGACTTATCCGTTCTTTGGGATGGTCCAATACCAATAGCAGATGATTCCTATACATTTTCTACCGATCTGGCGGGTTCCTATTCATTTATCATTTCAAATTCTAATGGATGTACGATTGAGGATTCGTTTATGGTGGTAATGGATACCATCCCTCCCTCAAGTGGTATTTTATTGAGTTCCCAGATTGATTGTGTGACGGATATGGTGACTTTATCAGTTGAGAATTTTAACCCACAATTAATTGTGAATTGGGAGGGACCTGGAGTTACGGACCCATCCGTAGCAGAGTTCACAACGGGAGAGGTAGGTTTATATACCTTAACGATAGAAGCCAGTAATGGATGCACCAGTGTTGCAGAACAATTGGTAGTATACGATACGCTTTCACCCGAAATAATGATTGTTGGAGACCCCATCACTTGTTCAGCTGGTAAGACTTTTTTGCGTGTGAATTCGGACGTAACTCTTGAGTTGTATGAGTGGACTGGACCACTGGAATTTGAAAGTACCGCAGCAGAACCTCTTATCTTCGCTGAGGGTATTTATAGTGTTACGGTTACTTCAGAAAATGGATGTATAAGTACTGATACGATCTTGGTAGAAGATGAAAGAGTTTTTCCTGAGATTGAGATAGGCGATTTTTACTTGCCGTGTGATGATAGTGGAAAAAAGGTATTTACCTCAATGCTTAGTGCAGGATCTATTGTCCGATGGTTTGGACCAAACGATTTCTTTGCCGAATCGGACACAGCATTAGTTTTTGAGGAGGGAGAATACATTGGGATCGCAATTAATGAGGAAGGATGCACCAAATCGGATACTTTCCAGGTAATAGATGAACCGATCTATCCGGAATTTAGCGGAACCGCAGAGATACTTTTATGTTTGGGCCCTGTACCCTTGATGGCAATAGATGTTGATGATGATCGATCATTACTTTGGAGAGGTCCCAACCAGTATACTAGTAATGATAACCCAGCTTTAACAGAAGAGCCTGGAATATATCAATTGATCGTTACGGGTGCGAATGGCTGCATCGACTCAATGGAAATTGAAGTAATAGATGGAAGGATATATCCTGAGGTTATTGCAAATATTGATGGACCATTTCAGTGTGAGAATACGAAAGTCTTTCTCTCAGGAGTAGGATCTTCAGAGGGGGCTATTTATACCACACAATGGACGACAGAAGATGGAAATATTCTTCAAGGAGCGAATACGTTGAAACCCATAATTAATAAGGTAGGAACCTATGTTCTTGAAATAACAGATACTCAAATTGGATGTGTCAGTTATGATACGTTATTAGTGCAGGAAGAAGAACAAAGCTTTCAAGGAGTTGAATTGGAAATTATTGAGCCAACGTGTTTGGATTTTGGTAATGCAGAAATAAATCTGATACAAACAATCGGTGGGTTTGCGCCTTATATGGTTTCTGTTGACGGTTTTGATTATGGAGAACGTACCAATATCCAATATCTATCAAGTGGTGAACATTTGTTATCGTTAATCGACAGCCTGGGTTGCCAGTACGATACCCTGGTTATGATTCCGGATGATAATGTATTGATCGTAGAACTTCCAAGTGATACTACTATGTGTCTGGGCGATACTTATGATATACAGCCGTTTATTAACATTGGTGCTGATTCTATAGCTTCTATTTTGTGGTCTTCCAATGTCCCATGTGATACATGTAGAGATGTGCAGATTACGCTTAGTGAGGATATAACTGTTAGTCTTCAAGTTATAGACATCAATGGCTGTATTGTTGAGGATGAAATGAAGATTAAGGTGGATAGACCAAATAATCTTCCATTTCCACAAATATTTAGCCCTAATGGAGACGACGTAAATGATATTTTCTATCTACCGATGACCAAGGGAATTGCAGCCATAAATTACATGAAAATATATGACAATTGGGGTGGATTATTGTACAACAAAACCAATTTAACCCCTGGCGAAAGTACCGATGGTTGGAATGGAACCGTCAATGGAAGCAATGCGGAAATAGGCGTCTATATCGTCGAAGCATTGGTTGTCCTCGAAGATGGGACGGCTGTAACTTACGTTGGGGATTTAACCCTTATTCGCTGAGTTCTAATATTTTATCCATTTACGAAAAGATACCTTTTTGTCCATAGAAGCTTTTAAAAAGTACAACCCCGGAGGAATTTCGCTCATATCAATCGCCATAGAAGCTTCTCCACTCAACATAAATTTAGAAAATACGACTCTACCCTCATTACTATATAAATCAAGTTGAATATCCTGTTGATTGATTTCATCAAAGCTCACATTCAAGTCACCGTTGGAAGGATTTGGAAAGAGCGTAAATCTTAATTCTTCGACGTTTTCATTTCCAACATCACATTTCGTACGAATATTGAATATTTCTGAATCTATGAAGGTTTCTCCATCGCAGATATATCCTGAGCTGTATTCATACTCCGTACACTTGATTAGATTTGGGATAACTATTTCATTGATCTGAGAAGTAGCGATTAGGAAATCCACTTCTCCTGCTTCACGAATCGCAATAAGATGAAATTGTGCCATGTCATTTTGCAATACCTCAAAGGTCAAAGAGGTTTCAGTAGTATCAGTAACAATAGCTCCAAAAGTACTTGAGCAATCGAAATCATTTATGATCGTTACACAGTAATCTTCTACTTCACCATATTCAAAGTTTAACTCGTCGCACGGACCATTAAGCGCATCAAATCGCATAACAATCCGCATTCTTGTGATGCCTGGTTTTGCAGAGGTAGGGACTATAAAGTTACCCGACACCGCACTTTGGGTAAATTGCTCACTAATAAATATAGCCTCGTCTTCCTCTTCAAACTCTCCATTTTGATTATAATCAATGTATGCTGAAAAATACTCGTCAAATGGAACATCCGTAAAACCCGGTGTGAGATTCAATGTATATTCTTCTTCTGCTTGAAGGTTTATTTCAAAATTGCCTAAAAAGTTTCCATAACCTGTTTCACTTACACCAGATTGATTCACAAAAACATCTTCAATTTCTACACTTTCTATATACTCATCGGATACGTTTTTGACACCGAAAGAACAGAACTCTCGGGTACAACCTTCGCATTCGCCGTTGATTTTGATGATTTCACTGTACATGGATTCGTTGCTAGTTGCGGCACATTCAGATTTGACCCTCAATTCGAAAAACTTACATGCAGTAACTCCTTCCAGTGTATACATATTATCTTTTCCCAGGTCAATGCTATTCCACTCTACTTCACCGGCTTCTCTCCATTGTACCTCAAAATTTGTTGCTGCCAGCACATCTTCCCATTGAAGGATAGCATCCTCTCCCTCCAGAGCGATCATAATGCCAGCAGGAATATCACAACATCCATCGGTGGTGAAAATTCTGGAATACGTGTATTCTGTATTAGGATTGCTTTGACAATCTGTTCGCACTTGATATTCGTATGATGTGCAAGCCAATAAATCGTCTAGCACATAGCCCGATTCTACATTAGTTACTTCTGTCCATGTATTCTCGGTCAATTGTTTATAACGCATGGAAGTACTACCCACGTTATTGTTATCAAACCAGGTAAGTGTTCCTCTCTCGTCTGTAATTTCGCCGATATCATTTCCTAGCGCTTCTGCGCAACTTCCACAAGTGGAAAGTAAGTTTTGCATGGCCAGATTGGCATTTAATCTTCCACCTGTAGTCGTAATGTCTTTCAGTGCTTCATTCGGATCTACACCATGCAAGATGCAATCTTTTATAACAAGTGCCGCTTGCGCTGGATTACTCTTAGAAAATGAAATAAAGTCAGGACAGTCTGCAGAGTACAAAAGTGCAGCTGTTCCTGCTACCATAGGACTTGCTCCCGATGTACCTCCAAATGAACCATAAGAATTTAAAGTCAGTGTATGTATTTGCTGCCCAAATGCTCCCAGATCGATATGTCTCACACCAAAACCAGCATTCTGGTGCTTGTCGTCAAATCTGTTCATGTTCGTAACGCCTACAAGGTAATTACTTTCGCAAGTAGTAGGTAGATCTCCTTCTATGTCTACATTTATATTTCGATTCGCAGTAGCTCCGAAATTCAGGATGCCAATCTCACCCAGCATATTATAAAAATCACACCAAATCGGAGCTTCTTCCGCCTGACCAAAATCGATTCCCCAACTGGCATTGGTACAAACGACAAAGGCGCCTTTTTCTCCATTGGATTCATTATACATTTTTCGCATGGTGTAAGGATATGCATAGGATGCCAATGCCAACGCTTCTGGTCCTTCCCCCCGAACATTCATAATTTTTACATCCCAATTGATACCGGATACACCGATGGAGTTATTCCCTTTGGCACCCACAACACCAGCGACCTGTGTTCCATGATCACCATCAACCGTTACGTTGTCATTGTCTTCGTAAGCACTCCATCCCCTGAAATCATCCACATACCCGTTGCCATCGTCATCAATTCCGTTTCCATCTATTTCTTGGTGATTGAACCAAAGATTATCTCCAAAGTCTGGATGATTCAAGTTGACGCCATCATCAATAACACAGATGACGATCGTATCTCCTTCTGTCGTCAGGCCACCCGTAGCAAAATCCCAGGCCAATTCGATATCAATGTCAGCATCGGGGGTTCCTCCGTTTTGGCCGGTATTGATAAATTGCCATTGTTGCGAAAAATTAGGATCATCCGGAATGGCTCTTAACCGTGTAATATGATTGAACTGAGCTTGTAGAACATTGCGGTTACTCGTGATTTCATTCAAAAATTCAATTTCATTTACCTTGGTATGGTCAATCTTCAAGACCCACAAGTTCATGGGCTCTTTTATGATTTCCTTGGTTTGAATTGTAGTGCCTGAAGAGGCTCGCATCGAAGAACCATCGAATAAATCTTGAAATAAACTATTTAGGCTCTTGTCATCGCGTACCTCTACGATAATTTCTCCTTGAACATGATCCAGCTTTTGAGCCATTGTCTGCGTAGCGCTAAACAATATAATTGCCAGAGCATAGAGTGGTAATTTGAATTTTTGCATGTTTCCCTTCTTTGTAAAGTTCAAATTCACTTCAATATTAAAAAGAATGTCAATATATACATAACCCTTCTAAAAATCCATTATCGCTATACATAGAATGAAAAAAGTAATTCGATTGTGACATTTTATGGTAATTAATTGGATTATGTTAAACCGAAGATAATGAAGTTTTCTAAGAATTCCGATTCACACCGAGCCAAAAGACTAGTGCATATTGACATAGCTTCATGCGGTTCCTCGGGACATGCCATTTTTCTTTTCATAAGCTTAGCTATTAGGATAAATGAGCGATCGTAGAAATCAACGAGGTTGGTTTAGCGAATGAACCGTAGGCATACCTTTTGGTGTATCAAAATTCAAATGGACTCAATGCTCTTGGTGAAAGGTATTGAGCGAGTTTTTAGACAAGCTCACGAGCAACTTTGAAAAAATTAGCACTTTGAAATAGTGGTTTTCATTTCCTGAATTCAAAATTTGTCAGGACTACAAACTTACGGGAGCCTACTTAAAAAAAAATACGGGCTTTAGCTGCCAATCAAATTTGAAAGATTGCAAGCTATTATCCACACAGAATAATAGCTTGAGGAAAACACATAAGAAAAAATCATTATATATTATGATCACGTTTACAATATTATTACATATATTTGCTAGACTAATATTATAGGGTCTACAAATATGAATATCATGAATGTAAAACTACGCCTTTCATTATTGGCAATTTTAGTGTTTGTGAGCGCCATATCTCTTTCGGCGCAGCGAATTTTGCATAAGGCAAATAAGCAATTTGATCTAAAGCACTATCATGAAGCAATCGAGACATACAAAAAGACACTTGATAAACATCCAAATAATCTGGAGGCCAAATCTAATCTGGCAGAATGTTATCGGATGACAAATCAATTGACATTGGCAGCAGATGCATATGCCAATATTATGCCCGAAGAGTTTGTAGATCCGATCCACATTCGCAATTATGGCATTACGTTGATGAAAATGGCTAAGTACAACGAAGCGCATTATCAATTTGAGCTGTATAAAGTATACAATCCGCAGGATGCGCAGCATTATCAACTTTCATGTGAATTTGCCCATCACCTTTATCGAACCGAGAATACTTTTGAAATTGAATTGGTAGGTGTTAATACGCCAAATTCTGATTTCGGGGTGGCATTTAATGGCGATAATTTAATTTTTTCATCTTTCAGAAACGATGTAGAGCTTTCTGATGACGCGAAGAAGTCTGGCCAAAAGTTGACGGGCAATATGTTGTACATAGCTGATATGGATAAAGATTTAAGAGCGGAAAATGTTCGGTTTTTACGTTCTGGTATCGCAGAAAAGAAGAATATTGGCCCGATAAGTTTTGCAACTACAGCAAGGAAATGTGCATTCACAAGAAATAAAATTCAAGATGGTGGGGCGCATGTGACAGGTGACGACAGTTATCATAGCATCTATATTGCTGATTTGAATGAAGATGGATCTTGGGTAAATGAACGACCATTCAGATATAATGAGTTTGGCACCTCCACTGGATTTCCGTGCTTGGCATTTGACGGATCTGCACTGTATTTTGCCAGTAACCGTGTTGGTGGATATGGAGGATATGATATTTATGTGAGCTACTGGAAAGAGAATTCTTGGACATATCCACAGAATTTGGGCGAGGCAATTAATACTCCTGGAAATGAGATTACTCCATTTTTTACCGATGAGGATTTGTATTTTGCTTCGGATTACCATCACGGAATGGGTGGATATGATATTTTTCATTCTTTGGTAAAAGGTGGCTCATGGACGCATCCGGAAAATATGGCAAGTGGTATCAATTCACCGGCAGACGATTATTATCCCGTAATCAAAAAAGGAAAAGAAGGTATTTTCTTTAGTTCTAATAGATTAGGAGGAAGAGGAATGGATGACATTTATCTAGGGATTCAACGAGAATATGGCGATGAATTGGTGAGTTTGGACAAAGTACCTGAAGCAGTAGCCCTGACAACTATGAATAGTAAAATTGAGGAAGTAATATCAAGCAATGATATGGCCAGAGCAGTTTCCAACAAGGAAGAATTGGAGGTGAAAGTGCTTAACCCAACATTGGTAGAGAACATCCCAAATGACAAGAGCGAAGAAGAAGTGATCAATTATGAGACAGTAATGAAGGAAGAAGCCAAATTGGAGACCTGGGGGTTTGCCAAGCCAGAAGAAGCTGCTGCAAAGCAAAGAGATCCAAGAAAAAAACTGTCTATTGAAACTATTAGTAACATCAAAATAGCTTCATTAAGTTCGTTGAATCCAGGTCATAATGTAGTAGAAATGCCTACAATATCCATTAGTTATGCTGGTGGAGGATCTATCCTGGAAAACTATATTAATGCCCCGGAAGAGATGGATAATACTGTTGAAGAGGTGGCAACGGTTGATGAAGAGGTCGATACTGTTAATAAGGAGGAAGTGAGTGCTGATGATGTAATGGCGGCAACATCTGCTGTAGAGGTGACAACTGTTGTTGAAGAAACACAAATTGATTCTGAAGAGGAAAATTATAAAGTAGAACTGGATGAACCGGCAATTGTAGATATGGAGATTGCGCCAGAGACATACAAAATTCCCAATTATGAGGAGGTCTCTGTTAAGAAGGCACCGCTCAATCTTGACCTCGCAGGAGCCAAGAGAGTAGCCTTGGGAGAGATTCTTCCAACTTCGAATGTTTATTTCATTCAATTGGCTGCATTGAGCAAGACAAGTGGGAATGTGAATCAGTTCAAATCATTGGCTAAGTATGGAAACCTATACAAGGTTTTCAAGGCCTCTACTACGAAAATAAAGTTGGGTTATTTCCTGGATAAGACAGAAGCGAGCATTGTATTAAGAGATGTCAAAGCAAGAGGATATAAGGATGCATTTATTACTAAAGATGATCTTAGTGCGCTACAGTTGGAATTGATTGTTGCCAATGATAATCAGAAATCGACATATAAGTCGTATGATGCACCCGGAACTGCCAAAAAGAAAACTGAGACTTATTATGATGATGAGTACACATTGCATAATACCGCAAGAAATAGCTACAAGATCAGGTTAGCTTCCTATGAAGATCCAATCTGGTTTGATATAGAAAAAGCAAAACAGTTGGGAGAAATTGAGCAATGGACCAAAGGAAACTGGACTATCTTCCTGCTAGGAGGCTATAATACATATGAAGCTGCCGAAGCTGCTCGCATCAAGGCAGTGAACCGAGGATTTACCGATGCCGAAATCGTAATTGACAATAACGGTATTCTCCAAAGACTGAAACAGAACTAAATTACTTCACCCAAGTCTAATTGACCAGAGCCTGACGATCTTGATTGTCGGGCTTTATTCTTTTGTTGGCAACGACTTTTATCCTTGCAAGGAATGTCAGGTTTTTGTGAGATAAAAACTTTACCTTTTAATGATTGCCCGAGGTTCGCGACGTTACTTGTCTTATGTGATCCAATCTTTGAGCACTTCTTGGTTAAGAGTCAACTTCATGCTTAGCTAAATAACTTATGTTTTGAAGTAGAATTAAATCTCTTCTTGGTATAAAAAGTATTAGTCGCTCAATGGTACAGCCGATATTTTATCTTTCACGATTTCAATATTTGATTTCTCAATTAACGATTGACCGGAAAAACGCATGGCAATTTGTACAACAGTAATTACATCTTTTTCACAATACGAAATAATACGATTGACATCATCATCTTCCCAATACACTCTGCTTATCTGACTGCCGTCAATAACATTCTTGGGCCAAGGAATATTAAGCAGTTCGGCCAATAAATTTAACGAAGTGTAATTTTTAAATTCTCCAAACTTCCACAACTCCATTGTATCTAGAAACTGTTTAAGCTGCCAAGATCTTTTACCCGAGATATTGATCAATCTTGGTAATTTCAAGCCATGCACGATATTTCTTCTGCAGATGAAAGGAATATCAAATTCTTTAATGTTATGACCACATAAGTAATCTTTCTTAATATCGGTGTAATGTTCGTTGAGAATATTGTTGAAATTACGCAGGATTTCGATCTCCTCTCCATACAGAGATTTGACTCTTAAGACTGGAGATGAACTATCTTGATTGGATAAGTATCCAATAGAGATGCATACAATTTTGCCAAATTCTGCAAAAATACCTGCTTTTTCTCGATACAAACTTGCTGCTAATTCTTCGGTCACTTCTTGGGACCGATCAGTCAAGAATTGCTTACTTTTGCATTTCCAAAGTAATTGTAACGATTTTGGAAGCTCGTGAAAATATTGTGTTTTTGATACCGTTTCAATATCAATGAATAGCGCAGTTTTCAGTGTTTTTTTCTGGATTAACATAATTTTCAGGGTTTTCTACTAATTGGTGATACCCGTGGATTCTACCAATTCAAGTAGAAATGATAAAATCGAGGAATAAATACGGATATTTGTATCGTTATTGCAATCATAACACCTTTGGCAAAAGAAATAATTCCCAAAGGAAGAATAAAACACTAAAAAAATTGTAGAATATGAAGTCTAAAAATAATTTGGCCGCTTGGGCAATCATCGCCATCATAGCTTTAATCGGTTTGAACGGATATCAGTGGTTTACGAATTCACAACTAAAAACCCAAAATATCAGACATGAGAATGAGCTTGTAGAACTTGAGAAGGTGCAGGCAGAATTAGATCAGGATTACAACAATGCCTTGGAAAGTCTTGAGGATATGAGAAGCGACAATAAAGAGCTTAACAATCTCATCGAAAGCCAGAAGAAGGAATTGAAATCTCAAAAAGATAAAATCAACAACTTGATCTGGACCAAAAGAGAATTGAAAAAAGCGCAAGAAGAGATCGCTAACATGAATTCACAAGTTGCACAGTACGTAGCCGAAGTATCTCAACTTAGAGAAGAGAATGCTCTACTGGCTGCGAATAATTCTCAATTGACTCAGCAGAATGAAACGCTTAATATGCAGTACGAGAATGAGCAAAGAGCCAGAAAAGAAATTGAAGAAGCAAGAGCGGTATTGGCTGCGGAAAGAGAGCGCTTAGCCAAAACCAATGAAGAATTGGACGTAAAAGTGGATATGGCCAATGCAATCAAGATCAACTTTATGCAGACTCAGGGCTACAAAGTGGACGATAAAGGTAAAAAGAAGAAAAAGAAGAAAGCGAAAGATATTAATGTAATTGAGGTGTGCTTCCGAACCGAAACGAATATGGTGACACCCGCCGGACCTAAAGAATTTCAGATTCGATTGATCGATCCGCTTGGGGAAACAGTAGCCAGAGAAGATATGGGATCGGGTGTGTTGACCAATAAGTTGGATAATACTCAAGTTCGTTATACTGCATCAGGTGTAATCGATTACAACAATGAAGATACTGAAGCTTGTATTGATTGGAGCTTTTCAGATCGATTGTCAAAAGGAATCTACGATGTTGAAATCTACAACAACGGTTTTAACGTTGGGAAGGGTACCTATAAAATGAAATAACTTCAATACAAAACTCCGGAAAGTTTTCAAGGCAGCCCTCATGAATATGAAGGCTGCCTTGTTTTTTCTATATGATCTTAGAGTTTGACAAATGACTCGGTCGAAATTTCTCCTCCTTGATTTTTAGTTTTTAGCACCAATGTATAGTGACCAGCTTTTAATTGGTGGATATCAATTCTATTTTCGGTCGTTTTGCCTGAATAGACAATTTGACCTATTGCATTTACAATTTCGAATTGAGCGATTGTTGATAGTTCTGTTTCAAAATTTAAGTATTCAGAAGCGGGGTTAGGGTAGAGGCGAATTGCGCTTTTTTCTGGTTGAAGAATAGTTGTGCTTGTTAGCGTACTGTTGCGTAGTAGCATAATGCCGTTTGGATCACTGTATCCGTCTATATAAATAATATCCAATCGATTGTCTTGATCAAAGTCATACAATGAAAGATTATTTTGCATGATTTGTGGCGTAGGGACGGTATAGACAGTTGGTCTCGAAAAAGAAGCTACAGTTATGGGTGGATTGATAAAATTGCCATTGCCATCATTTTCGATGATGTTTATTTGAAACACTTCATCCGTCGGACTAAAGGTGACCAACTCATTTCTTCCATCATTATTTAAATCATCTGCACACACTACATGTGCTTCAAGATCAATGGCTTGTGAAGCCAAATCTAGAAAAGAACCATCATTATTTTTGAAAATAAAAAGACTATCAGCAGGAATAATAATATCCAAATCATTGTCACCGTCCAGGTCGTTTAGCAGAATTTGTTCGTCCGTACCCGTCAATTCCTGTGAAGTTGTGGTAAAAGAATTATCTCCGTTATTGATGCTCAAATAGGTGAATTCTCCGGAATAAACGATATCCGGTAACCCGTCACCTGATATATCGCCTAATACAGCTACTTCGTATTCTTCATCATTGGCAATCACTAGTTTCTGAAAAGTATTGTCACCGTTATTAAAATTAGATAATGATCTCATGATCTTCAAAAAATATCCTGTTGATAGTAACAAAATCCATATGAGAATCTTGATTGAGATCTGCAACATCAGCAATAGTCTCTGAGGATGAAATTTCGGGATCAATGATGGAGAATTCATCGTTTGGCTCTGAAATTAAAATTCGGTAACGAAATACGATATCTTCATCACCATCGTCGTCCCAATCTACACGCTTTATTAAAGCTTCATTATTTGATATGGATAGCCCTATCGTCTCGAAAGAACCGTCGGAGTTGCCCTTTAATACTAGCTGGTCAGAAGATGTCGTTCCTGAAAAATCAGTTATCCCATCTTGATTACAATCAAACGGTATGAAAGGTCGAAAGGTGCCAGCATTGGTTCCTAATGGATGTTCGGTAATCATCATTGGAGCTTCAAAATTTATACTTTGACTGTTTAAAAGAAGAGATATGCCGAAAAAGCAAAACGCCATAACTACTGTTTTCATGAGTTGAATTTTTAGAATTGAATGATTAAAAAAATGCACCTGAATGGTGGTAGTTGAGCGTTGTATAATAGAAACTACATGAGATTTGATTGTGCTGCAATAGATTCTATTTTTATCTGAGAATTAATCAAATGTTTAAACCGAACTTTTACAGGGTTCTTCTGATTTTTCTTATATTCAAATTGATTTAAGATTGAACCAACTAAGATGAATGTATTGCATTCAAAAGAAGAACATGAAGCTATCAAAATCGATTAAAATAATATTGATTCTTTTATCTGTGAATAATTTTAGCTTTTCACAGGCTCTAACTTGTGAAGAGGCTATTGCTTTCAGCTCTATCGAAGAAATGGATGGATATGAATCATATATGCCTATTGAAAATCCATTTGATGAACCGGTACCTTTCTGTCCAGGTTCACCTCAAGGAAGTGGGAACCCTCAAAATATGTCTTGGCTCAAATTTATAGCAAGTAGCACAGAAGCATCATTAGAAATTACATTTTCAAATTGCCAGGCTGGTGCTTTTGGAATTCAATATGGATTATATACCGACTGTAATTTTACAGATTACCTGTTAGGTACTTGCGTGGGAGATGCAATTCCTGTAGGTACCCCTGTAATTATACATATGTCAGGAATGACCGTGGGCGAAGATTATTTCTTTTTCCTTGATGGAGACTTAGGTACCTATTGCGAATATTACATTGATGTGATTTGTATTGATGGTCTGGCAATCATCTCTCAACCATCGTCTCTTGAGTGCATTTCGGATAATTGTCCTGAAGATGAAATCGTTTGTTCTCTTGGTGAGACACTTACTTTCGAACCCGAAGGATTGGATGAAGACGTCGATTATATTTGGACTGTTTTACCTTCTCCACCCGAAGGGATTACAATTTCGGGTAATAATGATTTTTCCGCTACTTTCGACAGTGCCGGATATTATGAGATATGCGTTGTTGGAAATAACGGATGTGTTGAAACAACACCTGTTTGCTACACAACCTATGTGGTTGGACCAGATGCCGGAACAATTCTGCTAGAATCTGATACCATATGTATTGGAGAAAGAACGACCGTAAGTATAATCGATTTTTTTATAGGCAACCCTATGATAATTTCCATGATAGCTGTGGACCCTGATGGAAAGGTCATTGAAGCTGAATGGGGCAGTGAATTAGAGGTCAAATACGATGAAGAGGGAATAGTAAAAGTATATAGCTACAATTTCCTATCCTCAGTGAGCTCAGATTTTCCGAACGTTGGAGATTTTTTTACACCGCCTGATTGTTCTGAAAATTGTTGTGCCATAGATTCCATGGATATCGTGTTTGCAGATATTAAAATTACCTCTTTACCAGAACGCTTGACACAAGTGCCGACAGAAGTAAGGATTTTTCCCAACCCATTTAAAGAAACATTAAAGATTGAGATCAAAAACATCAATTCAGATGAATTGAAATTTAGTATTCTTAATTTGAAGGGACAAAAAGTGAAATCTGGCGAATGGCAAATGAATACGAAAGACTTATTCGAGCTAGATCTTTCTGATCTATCAAGTGGATTGTATCAATTGGTAATGAACAATGGAGATGAGGTGCTTACAAAGAAGATTATTAAAATTGATTGATCTATCTTTTTAAGCATTAATAGGTGTGTTATTTTTTAAAGAGGTCAGCTTTGGAAGTCGACCTTCATTAATAAAAGTTGTTGAAAAATAGGCTTATAATAAATATTGATAGAAATCTTATTAGATTTTCGAAGTCTCATTTCAAATCAATTAAAATTTATTCAAATCATAACAAATACTATTATAGTGTTCATTGGATTTTTAAGATATTAGCCCTAAATAGAAAAATAACTTTATGACCAAAATCAAATTTGGAACCGACGGCTGGAGAGCGATTATAGCAAAAGAATACACAACGCATAACGTAGCAAGGGTAGCAGAAGCTACTGCAAAGTGGATGATTGGAAAAGGAATGAAAAAGGTGGTCATCGGGTACGATTGTAGATTTGGAGGAGCAATGTTTACCGATGTGGCAACTCAAGTTTTTGGAAAGCATGGTTTACACGTAGTTCGTTCCACTGGATTTGTATCTACGCCAATGATTTCCCTGACTGTTGTAAAAACCTCGTCAGATATGGGTGTAGTAATTACTGCAAGTCACAATCCACCAAGTTATAACGGGTATAAATTGAAGTCAGCGTATGGTGGACCCACGATTCCAAAAGATATACAGGAAGTAGAAGATATGATTGCGGATATACCCCCTGAGGATTTACCTTCTATAGATCAAATGGAGCAAGATGGTAATATTACGACTATCGATATGGAGCAAATGTATATGGATCATGTAGAGGAGAATTTTGATTTGGAATTGATACGAAATTCTGGAGTAAATCTGGCATATGATGCGATGTATGGAGCTGGCCAAAACGTAATTAAGAGATTATTCCCCAATGCTCACTTATTGCACTGCGATCTAAACCCATCTTTCAGGGGACAAGCTCCTGAACCCATTGCACGAAATTTGAAGCAAATTGCTGAGGACCTTGCTAGTAGTGATACATTAAATCTTGGATTGGCGAATGATGGCGATGCAGACCGTATCGGTATGTTTGATGGCGATGGCAACTTTGTGGATTCGCACCATATTTTACTGCTCTTACTTTACTATCTCTATGAACATAAAAATATGAGAGGCAAAGTAGTCGTTACGTTCTCGGTTACCGATAAGATGAGAAAACTGGCTGAGCTTTATGGATTGGACTTCGAAGTCACAAAAATTGGATTCAAATACATAGCTGAAATCATGACGAAGGAAGAAATCATTGTTGGAGGTGAGGAGTCCGGTGGCTTGGCCGTGATGGGTCATATTCCCGAACGGGATGGCATATGGATTGGACTGGTAATCATGGAATTTATGGCAAAGACCGGCAAATCGATCAATGATTTAATTCAGGATATCTATAATAAAGTGGGACCGTTTGCCACTGACCGTGATGATTTGCACATTGACAATGATAAGAAGTGGGCTATTATGGATATGTGCAAGAATGGCGAAATTACCAAGATTGGAGATCGTGCGGTGATACGCACAGAGTCGGTCGATGGATACAAATTTTATTTGTCAGAAGATGATTGGGTAATGATCCGACCTTCGGGTACAGAACCTGTTCTAAGAGTATATTCTCAATCTTCCGATGCTGCGGGTACTAGGGCTTTACTGGATGCTACGCATCAAACACTCAAGTAATGGTTTGATGAGAATTAGGCATTACTTATTTTGCCATCATTTTTGACCAGAAATGTCGCCAAAATCGTGTTCTTTATTATTTCTAGCCCGGATTGCAACCCATGGCTAGAATTATTTAATCCCATCAGGATTATTACTCAATAAATTAATGACTGATTGAGTTGTAACAAGTTTTTAAGAAGAAAATATTCTATTCCTCTATAAGAATACCCATTTTCCCCATTTGGTAATCCCTCATGGCTTCTAGGATTTCTGTCTCACTATTCATGACAAAGGGACCTTGCTGTACCATTTTTTCATTGAGAGGCTTTCCAGAAAGTATAAGGTATTGCGCATTTTCTCGAATGCTTACGTCAATTTCAGAACCTTCATTGCTAAAAACGACCAAGTTTTGACTTCCTACAATTCCATAGTGTTTCAATGATATTTCACCTTTTATGAGATAAAGCATAGCATTGTATCCAACGGGGATTTGATAATTTTCAATTCCATTCGTTTGACCATTGGCCCAGATGATGAGTAATTCACTTTCTCCTCGTAGATTACCATTTAAGTTTTGATAATTACCAGTTATGAGATTGTTTGTTATTAGGGTGTCGGATGATGAAAAAGTTGTTTTTGCATCGTTGTCCAAGAATTGATAATGTGCGGGTTTCATCTTTTTGGCAGCGGGACTGTTGATCCAAAGTTGAATTATTTCCTGATGTCCTTCACGATCCACTAAGTCTTGAGAGGGGCGCTCACTATGAACAATTCCTGCACCTGCATTCATCCATTGTACTTCACCCTGTGTAGCAATTTGATTGTTTCCACGGCTGTCACGATGGTGTACCTCACCTTCAATCACAAATGTGACGGGTGAAAAGCCTCGGTGTGGATGTGGCCCTATTCCCTGATGTTTTGCCGGAGCATCATTACGAGTTTCAAAAATTCCGTGATGCAATAAGAGATAAGGGTCAACCTGAGGGACTTTTTGAGTGGGAAGTGCTTGTTTGACAATAATCCCTCCCATATTTACATTTTCTGCGGGTATCAGATGAGATACTATTTTATGCATAAGTCATTGTTTAGTGTTAATGACTTACAATAACAAAATTACTTTAATGAAGTTCTAGGATACGATTGAGCCTAAATTTTAATTTAAACCAATAATTTGTAAGGAAAAATAAGTTACGCTAATAAAAACTCGGTGCTCCTCCGTGCCTTCTCAGAATAACTCGGTGTAATCCCTCTATACATCAAACTGCGTAAGCATACGAAACTTTCCAATGCGATCCACAATCTCATCATTACTTAAGTTTCTCAATCTTTCAATGCTGAATTCCTCCACACAGAATGAGGCCATGCATGAGCCATAGATCAATGCAGTCTTCATGTTTTTAAAAGAGGTGTCATCTGTATGGGCAAGATAACCAATAAATCCACCGGCAAAAGTATCGCCAGCTCCCGTAGGATCATAAACCTGAGCTAAAGGAAGGGCAGGTGCAGAAAAGATCTCTCCGTCGGCAAAGAGCAATGCGCCATGTTCTCCTTTTTTGATAACGATATATTTTGGACCCATCTTGTGGATTTTCTCGGCCGCATTGACCAATGAATATTCACCAGAGAGTTGTCGGGCCTCTTCGTCATTTATAGTAATCACATCAATACGTGAAATGGCTTCCAAAAGACTATCCATTGCCACATCCATCCAAAAATTCATGGTGTCCAGAACGATCAATTTCTGACTCCCGTCCAATTGGTCCATCACTTGAATCTGAATTTCCGGAGTCAAATTTCCTAACATTACATATTTGCTATCCTTGTAAGATTCTGGTAAAATGGGATTAAAATCATCCAGAACATTTAAGTCCGTGGCTAGAGTATCTCTTTGATTCATATTGTCGTGATACTTCCCAGCCCAGAAGAAGGTCAAACCGTCTTGTTTGATTTGAAGTCCTTTCATGTCAACACCTCTGTTTTCCAGCGCTTTGATTTCTTCCATAGGAAAATCGGTTCCAACAATTGAACAAAGACGAATATTATCCGTAAAGTAAGAAGCGGCATAACTGGCATATGTACAGGCACCACCAATCACTTTGTCAGCTTTGCCAAATGGGGTTTCTATATCATCAAATGCTACGGTTCCTATGGTTAATAAGCTCATATTTTATATTTTGATTCGTTGTGATCTATTGGATGAAACAACGCTAATGAGAGTTTTTGTTAAATAATGCGCAAAAGTAAATAAATTTTTATTTAATCTGTAAGAGATTGAAAATGATGGGATTTAGTAAGATTATCAGGAGTAAGAATTGAATCTTTTGAAAAAGATCACTATTCTTGTCGCATGATGAATTGGATCAACTGTATTTCAGCCAAACGAACGGGATATCCTAATGCTTCTACGGCCAGTATTCGGTCGGATTATCAGCGTGACTACGACCGTTTGATATTCTCCTCAGCATTTCGAAGATTGCAAAATAAGACCCAGGTATTCCCTCTTCCAGGTAGCAGTACATTTGTTCATAATCGATTGACGCATTCATTAGAAGTGGCGTCTGTAGGGCGCTCTCTTGGGTCTGTTGTGGGTGAATTCATAGGCAAAGGAGTAAGCTCGCATAAGGAAGCTCAGCGATTTTATCTTCACGACCTCAAAGGTGTTGTTGGAGCGGGATGTCTGGCCCATGATGTAGGGAACCCGGCATTTGGTCATAGTGGAGAAAAGGCAATTTCGAATTACTTCATCCAAAACGAACAATCGATGATTGCGGGTGAATGGTTGAGTTCCTTTTTTTCTGAAAAGGAATGGTCGGACCTCACCAATTTTGAGGGTAATGCAAATGCGCTGAGGATACTTACCCATCATTTTAAAGGAAAGATGTCAGGTGGTCTAAGTCTTACGTATACGACACTGGCTTCCATTTTAAAATACCCCTGTGAATCCGTAGCGGTATCCAAGTCACAAAAACACCGCAAGAAGTACGGATTCTTTCAATCTGAACAACCCATATTTTCTTCTATTGTTGAGGATACTCATATGTATAAACAAAGTGATGAACCGATGAGTTATTTCAGACACCCATTCGTTTATCTTGTTGAGGCAGCAGATGATATTTGCTATAGAATCATCGATATGGAGGATGCGCATAAATTAAAAATCGTATCAAGACAAGAAGTTGAAAATGCCTTTTTAAATGTCATTGCAGAATTGGGCAGACCTGAAGATGACCTGGATAAGATTAAAAACACGTTGCAAAAATTAGATGATGATAATGAGTCCATTGCTTATTTAAGGGCCAAAAGTATCAACGCGCTTGTCATGGAATGTGCAGATGTTTTCAAAAAGAATGCGGATTTAATTCTTCAGGGAAAATATGCTTCTACATTGATGGACGAGGTCGAAGAAAAATGCTCTAGTCTTCAAAAAATTCAAGAGATCTCTGTGCAAAGAATTTATAATCATCACTCAGTAATTAAGGTGGAATTGGCAGGATATAAGGTAATGTCGGGATTGTTGGAGCTGTTTGTTCCGGGTGTATTGGACCCAAATCCTCCCGGTATGGCAAAGAAAAGTTTGGTTTTGATGCCGGAGCAATTCAAAACCGAAAAGAATGCCCCACCCTACGAAAAAGTGATGGGTGTTATCGATTTTGTATCCGGTATGACCGATGATTACGCCATCGAAATGTATCGCAACATAATGGGTATTGAAATAGCAATGCATTCCGCATAAGTCGTATATTACGGCAGATAGTAAACATCAAAAAGGTCAATTATTAATTATTCATTTTTAGTTATTAATTAATTCAATGAAGTTTTTCATCTATAGCAAATTGTTGAAAGAAGCAGACATTCCCTACGTTCAGGATTTATTGAATGTGATGAGTGAGCAAAACATACAGTTTGCCCTTTTTGATGATTACGCTCAACAACTTCGTGGGCAAGGTTTGATCAATGATTCTGTCCCTAAATTGAATTCGCATGATGATTTGAAAGCGTTTTCACCGGACTTGGTGATGACACTAGGAGGAGATGGTACCATCCTAAGCGCAATTGAATTGGTACGGAATTCGGGAGTACCGATTATGGGTGTAAATTTAGGAAGATTGGGATTTTTATCATCGATTGAAAAAACCAAGATCAAAGAAGTAGTTGAAGCCGTAGTGGCCGGAGATTACTATGAGGAACCCAGATCCTTACTTCAGTTGGAATGCAATTTGTCCCTATTCAATAGCCTGCCCTATGCATTGAATGATTTTACGCTTCACAAGCGTGATACATCTTCCATGGTTACCATCCATACCTATGTGAATGATAAATTTTTGAACAGTTATTGGGCGGATGGAATTGTGGTTTCGACTGCTACTGGAAGTACGGGGTATTCCTTGAGTTGTGGAGGCCCTATCATTTTTCCTACTAGTGGAAATATAGTCATCACTCCGGTAGCCCCACATAATCTGAATGTAAGGCCTATCGTCTTGTCCTCAAAATCCAAAATCTCCTTTGAAATCGAAGGGCGCTCTGAGAACTTTCTCTGTACACTGGATTCACGATACGAAACGATTACTTCAGAACACAAAATCACGATTCAAAAAGCAGATTTCACCATTAACCTCGCACACCCCAACGACGTCACCTTTATGAAAACAATACGTGGAAAATTAATGTGGGGGCTGGATCGCAGGAATCATTAGAATTCAAATTTTTCCGTACTGCATATCTGGTAACCAGCCGAAATACATGAAATTTAGACCATTCATCTTTCATATTGACCTTAGGTCATAATATTGAGATAATTCATTTGATATGAAATATCTTGAAAGTAGATGTATTGAGTACTAGAAATATGTATCCATTTGAATTCGTGGTTTTTGTGACCCTCTAAAAGGCATCTGAAATACAACTTTACGCTCAATTCTCTCCATGTTAAGATTGTCAAATTCACATTCTCATTCAATGGATTATTGACTTTTAGCAGGTGTTTATTTGAAATAAAAACTATATCAATTATGAAAATTTTTGACTTTCGGGTATTTCTTGCCCTAATTATTCTACTATGTATGACGAGCTGTGGGGATGATGATCCTGGCGATGCAGATACATTTGTCTCAATTTCGGAGTTGTTCAAATCTTTAGAACCACCCATTCAGACCTACACCATTGAGGATCCAAAGGAAGCTTCTACTATTAAAGGTGATGAGGGTACAGTGATAAATGTTATGGCAAATGCTTTTACCGACCAGCATAATGATCCTGTGACAACTCCGATCACAGTGAACCTTAATGAATATTTGAGTCTTGAAGATATGTTTATGGGTAACGTTCAGACTACATCTAATGAGCAAATTTTGATCACTGGAGGTAGTTTTGAACTTTCTTTTGAAGATGTAAACGGAAATGCTGTTAACCCATCTCCATTTTCTTTACAAGCTAGTATACCTGTACAAACAGATGTAAGTGGATTTGAAAATGACCTTCGATATTTTACGGGTGAAAGAATAAATGTGGACGGAAGGGAAATTGTTGATTGGGATGTTCAAAGTAATTCTGAAACTTGGTTTGTCGATGGCACGTTTAATATTGCAGGTCTAGAACAAGGGTTGTCTAATTGTGATGTTTTATTCAGTATGGCTGGTGAATCCCCGACACAGTTTTCTGTTTCGATAGATGGGGTTACGGATTATAGCAAGTCTTCGGTTTGGCTATTTATTGACGACTTCCCATCTGTCGTTGTACTCACCGTTATTAATGATACTGGTGACGCGTTAAAAACCTACGAAAATTCAATTCCCAAGAACCTAAAAGCTACGTTACTGGCAATTCATATAGATGATGATAACTATCTAAAATATGGAAGCCTACCGATAACTGTTGCCGGAGATGATTTATTTACGGTAAATGTTGACTTTGGTACTACTTCAGGTTTAGAGGCTCTGGTGCAGACAATAACGAATTAGTCTTCCGTCGCCTATGAAATAGATAATACTGGCGCAATATTCAGGGCAAATAAAAAACCGGTCTAACAATTAAGCTAGACCGGTTTTTTATTTTGAATCAGGAATTGCTAATTATTCTGCAACCAACTCAATATTCATATTCGCAGCAACTTCTTTGTGCAGTTGAAGCACAACCTCATACGTACCTACTTCTTTGATATTTTCGTCAAGAACAATTTTCTTTCTTTCTACTTCAGCTTCGTATTGATCTACCAAAGCATTGGCAATTTGCAAGTTTGTAACACTACCGAAGATTTTTCCGGATGTTCCCGCCTTTACACCAATCTTAATGGTTTGACCTTCCAGTCTTTCAGCCAAAGCTCTGTAATCATCCAATTTAGCAGCTTCTTTCGCTTCGATATCCGCTAGAATTTTATCAAGCTTTGCTTTATTGCTAGCATTAGCAATTACAGCCATGCCCTGTGGGATAAGGTAATTTCTTCCGTATCCATTTTTTACAGTTACAACATCATGTTTGTAACCTAACTTTTCTACATCTTTTAATAATATAATTTCCATTTCTATAGAATTTTAAAAAGTGGATTAAAAAAATTACTTCAAAAGGTCAGCAACATACGGAAGCATCGCTAAGTGACGTGCTCTTTTTACAGCTACGGCTACTTTCTTTTGGTACTTCAATGAGTTTCCAGTAATTCTTCTAGGAAGAATTTTTCCTTGCTCGTTAATGAATTGAAGCAAAAAATCAGGATCTCTGTAATCGATGTGTCTGATTCCAAATTTTTTGAATCTACAGTATTTTTTTCTTTGAGAACCAATATTAGGATTGCTCAAAAATTTAATATCATCTCTTGATGCCATTTTCTTTAATTTTAAGTGGTGATTGAATTACTCCTCTTCAGATGCTGATGGAGAAGGAGCCGGAGCTGGTGGAGGAGTTGGAGTTGGTTTTGCCGCAGGCTTGGGTTTACTAGCTGCTACCGCTTCTTTAATTTCCTCTTTTACTTTCTCTTTCTTCTTACCGATAAGACCATTTCTCTTGTCGTCATTGTACTTAACACCATATTTGTCAAGTTTCACGTTCAAGAATCTTAGGATTCTCTCATCTCTTTTCAAAGAAAGCTCCATTTTTGGAAGGAATGATCCAGTAGGTGTCTGGTATTCAATCACATAGTAGATGCCACTTGTTCTTTTTTTAATTGGGTATGCCAATTGTTTAAGGCCTAATTCGTCCACATGTACGATGGAAGAACCACTGTCTTTCAAGAAGTCTTCATAAGCCTTAGCTGTCGATTTAATTTCATCGCCTGACAGAACGGGATCGACGATGAAAGTCACTTCATATTGTCTCATTTACTGAAGTTGTTGTTTAATTATTAATTAATAAATTTTCTAAAGGGCTGCAAAAGTAAGAAGTATTGTTTAAAGTACCAAGAAATAAGGCGTGTAAGCTGTTCTGTTTCAATCCCTAATAATATTCTGCTAAAGCCAATCGTCTGGAACTAAAAATAAATATATCTTAATCCGTGACATTCAATAACTTCAAGAATGCATTTTTAATGTTAGATTTAAAGAGATAAGTGTGAGTCAAACGAGTAAAAAACAGAAGACTGGTCTGGATATTTTGGTTCAATGGGCGGGAGGTTTATTGGTCGCTACCGTTTGGGGCAGTGCGCTTCTTTTTGGATTATACATTTTGGCTTTTTATTTTATCGCATTGCTCAATGGTGAAACGGAAGTGTGGAATAAGATTCTTCCCGGGCTTTTTGATCATCAAAAGCAAGCAGCGACCATTGGGATTGGCGTTCATTTTGCAGCAGGAGGGATAATTCTCATTTTAGGCTGCATTCAGTTATTGGAAAAGGTGCGTTTGAAATTTCCCGCGCTGCATCGATGGTTGGGTAGGGTATATGTGCTGGCAGCCTTGTTCACTGCTATCGGTGGACTGCTCTTTATCTTTATTAAGGGCACCATCGGAGGTATGGTTATGGATATTGGATTTGGGGGGTATGGGGTACTAACATTTATAGCGGCCCTGGCTACCATTAGATTTGCACGAGCCAAAGAATTTGAAAAGCATCGGGTCTGGGCAATACGATTATTTGCTCTTGCCATTGGATCGTGGCTGTATAGAATGGATTATGGATTTTGGTTTCTGTTTACCGATGGATTGGGTCATACCAAAGACTTTACCGGGCCTTTTGATTATATCATGTCTTTTTTCTTCTATATACCCAATTTGTTGGTAGCCGAAATATTTATTGGCAGGTATGCCATCATGAAAACCAAAGTGGCAAAATTGGGAGGGATATGTGCGATTTTGTTGACGACTACTTTTCTAATTCTGGCAACCTATTATTTTACAAAAGAATTATGGGGTCCAGCCATCCTGGATGGAATGGAAAAGATTGGTATGTAGGGTATCTGATATGATTTAACTGCTTACTCCTTTATTTCTATCACTCCATTCTCAGCAATTTTAATCGTTCCTGAATTTGTGAAGGGCAATGGATTCATTCCTTCATAATTGCCTTCAAAGATGATGTTTTTCAAATTGATAATACCATTATTAAGGAATGCACCACCTGAAGTTTCTGAATATCCATCCAAGAATTTCAACTCCTCAATAGTTAATTCATTTGCATTGTTAATGAAAAACTGATTTTGATCACTTCCATCCAAAAAAGTAACATTCATACCATTCCCCGAGATAAACAATGGTTTGTCAATGGTAATCAATTGAGATGTTAGAACGATTGGACTTCCATCGGTAATAGGATCAAATCGGACAGTATCATTAGGGCATGCTTCATTTACAATATATTGAAAGGAATATTCCTCATTAGTAGAATTGACTCGCACAAGATTTAGTTTTGAAAGATCTTCATTGGTAACAAAGACTTTATCAAGCCTGGCATTCGGTTCTCTCCAGGCAAAATCTACCGTATTGGCTCCTTGGTTGAGTTCGAAAGTGACTGGAGTGGGATTGTCTCCCGAGGTCCAATTTCCTACTTGTGACCATTGGTAACCCGAAGGATAGTCGGGAGCATTGATCTTATTCCATTTTTGCCAGGTCCCATTATTGGCGCGAACCCAAAAAGAATCATCTCCATCATTGGTAGTCAAAGTACGGGCATAGACCTTATACGTTCCCGCCACATCTAAAGAGAAAGTAAACGAAACCAAATCTGCTGCTGTTTCGGGAGCGGAATCATAAGAAGTACTATTCGGTGGAAGCAAATATTCCGATCTACATGCATCAGCATCTGTCATTACCGTCCATTCGGATCCGTAGGTAGCATCTTCAGCTTCTAAAAGCGGACTTTGATATAAAATCGGTGTACCCGTGCAGGCGCAATTTAGGTCGTACTTATCGTTCGCAGTATCAGGATCATTATCATCACAAGCCGCTCCTATCGTGCAATTGGCCAACGTGAAGTTGATGTAATTCAAATTTAGAAGGGAATCGCTTCCGCCAGCAAAATTTATCTTCAAATCATAAATCCCTTGATCTGGGAAAGTTGCTTGTAACACAACATCTGTCCAAGTCTGCCAACCGCCGGTATTGATAACAGTTGCAGTATCCAAAACACCATCTAGTGTGAAAATTATATCTCCCCCTAAACTATTCGAAGCTACCCGAAAGATTATATTATAATCACCAGTCGAATCGATTTTTATCTTGTAAACAGTGCTATCTCCATGGTTTATATTCCCGAGATTATTACCTCCGCCAACATCTGTACAGGGTTCTATGTTCGTACCAAAATTGATGAAGAAGTTTTCCGCTTCTACTTTTCCAGGAATAGGTCTGCTCTCGATTCCCAGACAATTACAACTGCCATCTTCCTGATCATCAACGGTAGTGGAATCACCATCATCGCATAGCGTTCCTTGGACTGGACAAGGTTCTCCAATACAAACGCAATCCACCGTTAGGGTGTCATTCGTAGTTGTGTTATCTCCATCATCACATGCAGTACCTTCGGGAGGACACTCCGAAGTAATGAGTGCTACCCAATCATCATTATCTGGTGCAGTAATGGATGTAGTTGTAACTGTATTGGTATAACTCATAACACCAGTTCTTGGATTGAACCAATTGGTTATCCAATCACTGTTCTGGTCCAATGTAATGTCTGTACTCCCTCCCTCGGGAAGGTAAACAGTCACCATATTTAATCCATTGGTCAGCACATAATCCGAATTGTCATCGGTGAGATCATCGTCATTGAATACCATAGGAATGTACTCCTGCAGATGCGTATCAAAGAAGTCAATTGCTATAGCTGCATCGGTATATTTCAGATCCCTGGTTCGGTGATCTTCTGCATCAAGATCAGTTCCATTGGTTTGATAGCCATAATAGTATTCTACTCCAGCACCTCCCCCCATCAAGGTCCCCCAGAGCACCTCATTTCTGACAAGTTGGTTATCGTTAGGATCAGCATCTACTCCTATATTCGCACTGCCTTGTTCGTCATTGGCTACTACCCACTTTTTACCGGCTTGATTTGATTCTTCGACCCATTCTACGATTTCGTCGTGTGTGGCACTTTTTCCGATTTGGATGGAAGCGCCCGTCAATGAGGAATTGTTTCCAAGCAATGGATTATAGCGCTGCGATTGCTGCCCGGGATACGTATGTAGGACAATATTGTGATCATAAGGATCCATATCAGCAATATAATTTGAAGTGGCTATGGCTACAGCATCGGTCAACGTAGACTCTTCTGCCATATTCCAATTTAGCGCAAGATGATGTCCAAATCGAGCGATCAACTCGCGATAGTATAGCTTTCGTTCACGACCAAAACCATTATTATCCATAATGTTGTCGTTTTCAGTCTCCAGAGTTTTGAAATGCATGTAGAGGCCCTTTTTGTCGGCATATTCAAATATTCGTTCCCATTGTGCCATGCGAGATACATCAAATCGATCGTGATGGACCCCCAAATTCCATTGATCCGCATCGTTGTAACCATTGTAAGTGCTTACGGGTACTTTGAGAAGATAAGGAAATACATTTTCATCATCTCCATGAAGACTTAATGTGAGGAATGAAAACGCATTGACACCCTTATTCGATAAGTAATTTAATACACCAAGCAATTCGGTGCCTTTTCCGTTTTGCCAGGTATAGTCACTTGCATCTGCGGAATCATAATCTTGTAGGTGTGGTTGCCAGCTTTTTCGCCTGTTTCCTCGGTTGGGTACATCATCAAAATCTTCATAGGCTAAGGTGTTTTCCGGGGCATCGGCACCCGCTTTGAAAAACCAGGTACTATCTTCCTCAAACCTAAGGTAATGTTCACTTACATAAGATAATCTTCCTCGTCCTCTGAAATCTTTACCGCTTTTATCCGTTGCTGCGATATTAAAATTCCCTGAGATATTATGTAATATTCCTTCCGTACCGGATTGGTTATTGATGGCGATGTCGGTTCCTTCATAGAATGTGGTCGTGAAACTCCATGTACCTATAGTGTCTGGAGTGAAATGTGCCATCCATTTATTGCCTGCCGTGGCACTTGTTTCTGCGGCGTCTCCATCCGCAGCAAAATATCCGGCTACGTTATATGATTTGGAACCATTAGTGAAAAGGACATCGAATTTGTAATCTGCAAATGGATTGGGTGTGGCATCTTCAGAACTTGATGGGCCATCAAACGTGATCGTGATTTTATGCCATTTTTTTAATTCTCCATCAACGGTATACGTTTGTGCATTGATGGTTTGGCAAAGGATCAAAAGCAAGAAGGCAACATTTGTTTTTTTCATCGTTAATAAGTATTCATTAATGATGGGATGAACTATAAATTGCAAATGCTAATGGAGATTGATACGCATGATCTTAAGGATAAATAATATTACGAAAAATATCTTTATTGCTCTGAACGAAATGGCAAATTTGATTCAATATGATGCAGGTTTTTTTGGATATGTATGCTACCATTCATTTTGATGTAGTAAATAAAAAATTACTTTTGTGCCCCTTGAAATTGAAGAGCACGCAATGGAATACGCCAACAAGTCTTATTCGATCATCATCAATCTGGAATTCAATGAATTGCTGCAACGGTATCTGCCGGAGCCATATATCGTTGTGATAGAAGAGGAAGGTAAACTTGGCAAGATGAGGGCTCGTGCCACTGAAGTCACGGTTCCGACATTCAATATTATACTTTCCACTGAGTGGGCGAATAAAATCTTACAGTTTGCAAAAGAATTAAGTCTTGGAGGGCTGGAAGAAAAGTATTGCAGCAAGAAGAGAGCTCAAAATACACTGATCAAGCTCTTTCAGGATAAGGTGGTAAAAAATTCCATTTTGAAGTTTTTTGATCGAAGGTTGAATGATTTTCTGATGCAATTGAAAGAATGGGAAATACCATTGATCGTTGGAATGGAACGAAATGTGAAGATGGAAGAATTAAAAATTTCACACGCTTCACAATCGGCAGAACCCGTATTAAGATTTGAAAAGACCAACCTGGGAATAAAATACTCGCTGAAGTTGGATACAGGCATGGATAAGCCTTGGTCACCGTTTCAATCCGATGTGCATATTTTATCCAATGACTATCCATGGATCGTCTCTGATTATTTGCTCTACAAGTTGGATAAGATCAATGGGAATAAACTCAGACCATTTTTGAAAAATGAATGCATTTTTATCAAGAATGAAATGGTATACACCTACTTCGAGAAGTTTATTCTTCAGGTGGCACAAAAAGCGGATATAGAGGCGGAAGGGTTTGATGTGATTCAATACAATGAAATCGAAGGGTGCAGCCTCAACTCGACCTATGACTTCGTCAATAAGGAATTGGTGCTGGACGTTATTTTTCACTACAAAGATTCCAGTTTTTCTTTTAGTTCCCAAGCCAATAACAAAACACGAATTAGTGTTTCGGATAATAAGAAGATCTCAATTATTCAAATTAAAAGAAACTTTGAGCGGGAGAATGAATGGGTTAAACATTTGATGCAATTGGGATTGGAAAAGAACCTTTCGAAGCGTTTCCGATTGTCGGATGAAGAAGATGAGCTGGGAATGATACAATTTTTGATTCGACAGAGGGAGGTTTTAGAAGATGCAGGTTTCCGACTTGAAAATCAGCATGTAGAGGGGAAATCTGTAATTCTTGATCCACAATCCATTCATCTGACATCAAAGGCAGATAACGATTGGTTTGATATTCATGGGGTAATTGAAGTAGGTGGGCATCGTATCCCATTTGCTCAATTGTTAGAATTTGTGCGGGATGGTAATCGATTTTACCCCTTACCGGATGATACTTTTTTCTTAATTCCTCAATCCTGGATGACGAAGTACGAAGAGATTGCCAAGTTTGGCGAGAAAAATGGTGATAAGGTTCGAATTCGTAAGTCGCAGTATACATTTATAGAAGAGGTGGAAGAGCTTTCAGGGACTGTACAGAAAGATATTGTGATCGAGGCGGAAGTAGACTATACTCCATCGCCCCACCTTAATGCTATATTAAGACCGTATCAATTGGAAGGAGTGAAATGGCTCATTGCCCATCAGCAAAATGGTTTGGGTGCATGCCTTGCGGATGATATGGGCCTGGGAAAGACACTGCAAACTATAGCCGTGCTATCGTATACCAAGGATCGATTGAAACGGAACAAAAAGTCTTCTTCGCAGCAGCTGACCCTTTTTGGAGAGGCGATGTTGGAAGAAATTAGCCCACTGCGAGCATTGATCATATTGCCTTCTTCCTTGGTTTTCAATTGGTACAGAGAAATTAGGAAATTCAATCCCACGTTGCATGTATGTCGGTTTGTCGGACCTCAGCGAAAAAAGCTAGAGCGTACATTAGATACGTTTGATGTGGTGCTCACTACGTATCATTTGGTGCTTAGAGATGTTGAAAAATTGAAATCAACCAATTGGGAATACATCATCCTCGATGAAAGTCAGATGATTAAGAATAAGGAGTCAAAGATGTTTAAATCGATCAATGAACTGACGTGTGAAAATAAGATATCACTCTCCGGTACACCGATTGAAAATTCCTTATCGGATTTGTGGTCGCAGATGGAATTTATCAATCCTAAAATGTTGGGAGAGTTTTCGTTTTTCAATACGCATTATCTTAAACCCATTGAACGCCATCGAGATGAGGATGCCCTGGCTCAATTGGCAAAGATGGTCAAACCATTCATCTTAAGAAGGACAAAAGAAGAAGTAGCAAAGGATCTTCCTCCGCTTACCGAATCAGTGGAATATGTGAACTTGGAAAAGGCTCAAAAAGAGGTGTACGAAAAAGTAAAAAGTGCTACCAGAAACTATCTTTTAGGGCTGGATAATGCCGACAGATCGTACAAATTTCATGTTTTTTCAGCACTGACCAAACTTCGTCAGATCGCGAATAATCCTGTGATGGTGGACGAAGATTACGAAAGTGGATCGGAAAAAATGAACTACATTTTGTCAAAAATGGAGACCCTGTATAGATCGGGTCATAAGGTTTTGATATTTAGCTCCTTCACCAAACTGATTGATTTGTACACCCAACAATGCGATGAGAACGAATGGAAGTACGTCACACTAACTGGCGACAAAACCCAAAAACAGAGAGAGACGTCTGTACAAGCATTCCAAAATGAAGAAGCTATTCATTTCTTTTTTATTTCGCTCAAAGCGGGTGGAGTGGGTCTGAATCTTACGGCGGCTGACTATGTCTTTATACTCGATCCCTGGTGGAATCCGTTTGCCGAAAAGCAAGCCATCGCCAGGGCGCATAGAATAGGGCAAGACAAGAAGGTGAATGTCATCCGATATATTGCCAAGGATACCATTGAGGAGAAGATATTGGCTTTGCAAGAACGAAAGAAGACAATTTCTGATGATGTGATCAATTTTAAAGAAGAGAGCTTAGATTTGGATCGAGGGGATTTGGAGTTTGTGTTGGGGTGAGGAATATTTTAGCTTCTAATTAATTTTGGAGTGGGTTTTTTATTTTAACTACAATGGAAATAATAACACTAAGTTTTGCAGCTACGTGTTTTATTCTTTGTACCCCTTATGGATTCTTAGTGAACTTTTGCAGTTAAGGTCAGCATTAAGTTTAGATAAAACTTATTGTATTTTCTCCAGTACATAATCCGCAAAATAATTTTTACGATCCACGAATTTTTTGGAAATGACAAAGCCAGTATTTTCTACTATCTGTTGGATAATGTTATCGTTATATTTTCTAGAAACTTCCAGAAGCATTTTTTCACCTTTGGCAAAAGAAAATGATTTGTTCAATGCTTCAATCGTTACCGTTTGATCTGTTTTACTTATCAAATAACTCCTCGCTATGCCTTCCTCTTCAAAATATTCCGGTGCATGTTCATAGTTTTCAACCACAAAATTACCACCAAGCTCTTTGTTGATTCTGCGTAAAAGGTTAAAATTAAATTCTCTGGTGACTCCAGTCTTATCATTATAAGCGGGAAATACGATGTTTCTTGATTTTATAAGATCTACACCCAAAACCAATTTGTCATTTTCCTCCAGGTTTTCAGATAAATGTCTGATAAATTCATTGGCTTGTTCATCGGTCATATTTCCGATGTTCGAACCTAAGAATAAAACTACTTTAGGGTGATGTGAAGCATTTATTTTTCGAAGCACTCGAAAGTAGTCACCTTGCCTAGGTTTAATGTCCAAATCCGGAAGTTGGGACGTAAGCTTCTCCTCTAATCCGTTCAACGCATTTTGAGAAATGTCGATTGGTAAATAGCTGAAGTTGTACTCAAGGTCCAATAGAATTTTGAGTAACTCCATTGTCTTTGAACCATCTCCTGCACCCAACTCCACCAACTCGAAATAATTTTCCGTGCTAAAACCGAAAGATTGAATCAGGCCCAGTCCCTGGGTTTGGAAAATCTCGTATTCAGAATTGGTAAGGTAGTATTCCGGTAAATTCATGATCTGTACAAAAAGATCATCCCCTATCTCATCATAAAAATACTTGGAAGATAGCCGCTTTGGAGAGCTGCTTAATCCCTCCTCTACATCTTTCTTGAAAATTTCTACCATCTATTGAGCGAGTCTAATGCTGGTATATTGCCAGCGATAATGAGGGTGGAAAAAATTACGGTAAGTTTTTCGGGAGTGTCCTGGTGCTGTAACTATGGATGCACCGCGAAGTACCATTTGATTGATCATAAATTTACCATTGTATTCACCAAGAGCCCCTTCGGCTATTCTAAAACCAGGATAGGGTAGGTAGGCAGAGTAGGTCCATTCCCATCGACTCCCCCAGGAAAATTGATCCGCAGCAGCCTCCCATTCGAATTCAGTAGGCAATCGCATCCCTCTCCAGGAAGCAAAAGCATTGGCTTCATAAAATGAGATATGACTTAGAATGTTGTCCAAGTGTACTTTTTTTAATCCTCCTTGTGTGTACTGCATCCATTCACCCTCTTTTTTAATCCAATACAAAGGCGAATTGATTCCGTGTGCATTTACCCATGACCATCCTTCATCCAGCCAGTATCGAAAATCCTTATATCCGCCAGCTTCCATAAATTCTAAATACTCGCCATTTGTTACAAGGGACTTAGAGATGGAATAGTCATTTAGGTAAACACGATGCGCGCCGTGCTCATTGTCAAAAGAAAATTTTTCTGAGTCCGCATGTCCAATTTGATAGATACCTTCGTGCATTTTCAACCACCCACTTTCGGTATTCTTTTCTGTCAAAAAGTTTGAGTTTGTATCGTAGACGGGGAACGTCGCATTGTGCCACCATGTATATTTCAAATCTGTAAGCAGCAACTCTTGATGTTGTTGCTCATGGTTAAGTCCGATGATAATGTGCTTTCTTACCTCTGTTTCCAATTCAACTTGTAATAAGGTTTCCATGAGTTCATCTACATAATGACGGTATCCCAATACTTGCTCCAATAGTGGTCTGGAAGTGCCTCGATGAGATCGATCGGTTCGGTCTCCCAAATGATTGTAATAACTGTTGAATAGAAAGCTGAATTCTTCATCAAACTCTTGATATCCATCCAAATATTTCTTCAATATCATCTCTTCAAAAAACCAGGTAGTATGCGCAAGGTGCCATTTGGGAGGACTGGTATGATCAGCCAATTGAATATTGAAATCTTCGGGAGCCAGTGGAAGGCAGAGATCAGTGGATCGCTTCCGAATGGTTTGGTACATTTGCAATAGATCAGTCATGTGGGAATTAAAGATTTTAAAGATTGGAGAGATAGGAAAGATTGTTTTGGAATAATCCGTTGAATTTTCTAGATTTTTTCAATCTAAAATTATCTAACTTTTTTTTACCCAATACGAAATCCGTCCGCTAGAATTCCCTCAGCATGTTCTGGATGTCTTTTTAAATAGGAAGCTAGAAATGGACAAATGGGAGCCATTTTGTAGTTGTTTGCACGTATGTAGTCCAGTGTCTTCGAAACAATGGCGCTACCCACTCCTTTCCCTTCAAACCCTACAGGCACTTCGGTATGGGTGAGATACATTACATTTCCTCGTACTACCATGTATTCTATATAAGCGAGTTTATCCTCAACGGGAAGTTCAAATCTTTTTTTTGAGCCTTGATCATTATTGATAAGCTCTATTTGAGAAAAATCTATTTTATCCATTCTTACTATTTCTTTATTATTTTACCTTGATAAGGTCTTATTTTATTGCGTTATAGGTTCCATTTAGCGATGTGATAAACCAAGTCTCTATGGCATTAAAAATCATTATACCTCAGCTAAATATTCGTGAACAAACTTAATTGCCATCGAACCTTCGCCTACTGCGGAAGCCACTCTGTTCATTGCTCCGGCACGAACATCTCCTGCTGCAAAAATCCCAGGAACGCACGTTTCCAGCAAAAAGGGTTCTCGGTCTCTTTTCCAAACCTTCGGAAAGTTATCATAAGCCGTCAAGCCTTTTCCAGTTTCAATAAACCCTTTCTTGTTTTTCAGTAAATCGATATTGATCCAATCAGTATATGGTTTATTTCCTATGAATACAAATAATGCGTTTGCTTCTGCCGTTTTACAATCTCCGGCTTTGTTTTCCAAAACAAGATGTGAAAGCCGTCCATTTTCACCTTGTGCTTCCGTGATATTCGTTTCGGGGATCAAATGAATATTGTCAATAGCTTCGATTTGATCGATTAGGTAGCTGGACATACTGCTGGTCAAGTCTATTCTTCGAATGACGATATAAACATTCGCCGCGAAATTAGAGAGATATACGGCTGCTTGTCCGGCAGAGTTTCCACCACCTACAATGTATACTTCCTGATCCATACACGCTTGAGATTCGGCCATGGAGGATCCATAATAGACTCCTGCACCACTGAAATCATCAACCCCTTTGGAAGGTAGTTTGCGATAATCCACACCGGTAGATACTATAATTGCCTTTGTCATTACCGTTTTTCCATCGTTTAGCGTAAGAATCTTATAGTCGTCTTTAAGTTCTATACTTACGACTTCTTTAGGAGCCAAAAATTCTATGCCAAACCGTTTGGCTTGAGTAATGGCTCGATGTGTCAATTCCTGACCACTTAGTCCATTAGGAAAACCGAGATAGTTTTCGATTCTCGAACTACTACCAGCTTGACCTCCAGGTGCTCTTTTTTCAATCAAAAGCGTTTTCAATCCTTCGGATCCTCCGTAAACGGCTGCTGCCAAGCCACTTGGTCCCGCACCAATAATAACTACATCGTACAACGATTCCTTGGCTTCAGAATTGAAGCCCAGTCGTTGGGCCAGATCTGAAATAGAAGGTTTTTTCATGCAATCGCCGTCCTCAAAAGAGATTACCGGTAGATCTTTTAACTCAAGATTGTGGAGGTTAATGATTCCTTGTGCTTCTCTGCTTTTTTCTACATCAAGCCATTTGTACGGAAACAGATTGCTTGATAAGAAATCTTTGATTTCATGGGAATAAGGAGAATATTGGTAGCCCAATACCCGAATGCCATTAAAGTCTGGAGTATATTGCATTTGCCAGACATCCAATTGATCATCAATGATAGGATAAAGCTTTTCTTCTGGTGGATTCCACGGTTTGGTAAGGTAGTAATCCAGCTGAACTTCATTGATCGCTTGAATGGCTGCATCGGTATCACTGTAAGCAGTAAGAAGTACGGTTTTAGCTTCCGGATAGAAGTTTTTAGCCAATGCCAAAAACTCAACACCGAGCATTCCAGGCATACGTTGATCTACTAAAAATAGGGCGATGACATCATTCTTTTTCCTAAGGCTTTCTACGGCATCCAAAGCGTCTTGAGGATCATCCGTGCTTAGGACCTTATATTCTTTACGATACTTATTTTTAAGATCCCTCGTTACGGCTCTGAGAACTTGTGGATCATCATCAAGTGCAAAAATGATCGGTTTGCTCATTCTGTTTTTCCTGAATTTAATGAGAGGATAATAAGTAAAGGCATATTTCTTTAATTAGTTTAATGGGAGGTGTATGGTGAAGGTAGTTTTTCCTTTTACAGAATCGACGGATATTCTTCCATTGTGTTGACTGATAATTCTATAGGTGACATCAAGTCCGAGTCCGGTTCCTGATACTACTGCTTTTGTCGTAAAAAAAGGATCAAAGATTTTAGTTAGATGTTCCTCAGAAATACCCGTACCATTGTCTGCGATCTCTACAACAACATATTTATTTTCTGCCCGTGTAGTAATTGATATAATACCCTTATTATCAACCGCATCTATTGCGTTATCGATAAGATTGGTCCAAACCTGATTCATCTCGCCAATCATGATTTTGGGATGAGGAATCGCTTGATCGAAATTCTTGTGGATTTCAATTTTCTTTTGCTTGATTTTATGGTTCAATAACGTAATGGTATTGTTAATTCCAATATGAATATCTGCTTCCTGGCTTTCCTGGGCTCGATCCATATGGCTGTAACCTTTTACAGACTGGACAATTCCTGAGATTCGTTCTGCGGCATCTTGAATTTCTCTTACCAACTTTTCTGTAGTCAATACATTTTCAATCCATTCAATAGCGGATGGAAAGTTGTTTTCATTGGCCGCTTCATAAATTTCTTCTATGTCTTCAATGGTGAAATCAAAGTCGATCAGCGTTTCTAAAAGGTTATAGGCATCTTCCACACCATGATCATCCAACCATTCTTCCATGTCATCTTCCAAGTCAGATCGTTGAATAAGGGAGAGACTACAGACTCCCTGATTGGCTATTTTTTTGAAAAGAATATCGTTTATGATTTCCACTTCATCTGTTGTAGCGCGCATGGTCATCAATCTTTTGAACTTTTCGGGGACATGACCCAGTTGTTTTTTCAGCTCTTTGGCACTTCGGGTCATGGCTGAGGCAGGATTGTTTAATTCGTGTGCCAACCCTGCGGATAATTTACCGAGCGACATCATTTTTTCCTGTTGTTCATTGAGTTGGGTGAATTTCCTGGTTCTGCTAGTCATTTTATGCACCAGGGCTTCTGTCAGCTCATAATGCAAGAGGCTCATCGCTCTAAGGCATGATTTGGATATCTGTAATACTTCACAATCTGTCTTGGCCTCAGCATATCCCGTTGCGGTTGTAGCCCTTGAATAAGGAAGGATACCGGTGATCTCTTTCTCCTTTATCGTTCCAATTAATTTGAAATCGCCCTTTTGTTCAATCTTTATATCGGCTGAGCCCTTAAGTACAATTTGCATCTTGTCAATAGGGTCTCCTTTTTTAAAAATATATTCTCCAGTGGGGATTTCTACGAGTGTAGCATGATCCAGCAGCCAGTCCAATTGGTCAGCGGGAACATTTGCCAGGGTAGGTATTTCTTTTAAATCTTCTCCTTTTATGTTCTCCATTTTTGAATTTCAGTTCGTTTTAAGAATCCTTAACACCATATTTCTTAGGGAGGTATAGGATTTTATAGCTCCATTCTTAAATGACTTTCATACTAACACTTGAAGTTGGAAATGGATTTGAAGTTGAGGTTAGCAAATGATTATAATTTATGTCCTTATCAGATTTATTGAAAGGATATAACTGTGCTGATAACGATTTGAGGCTGCTATGCTCGGAGGTACAATGAAAAGTATTATTGTGAAGATAGATTACTTTTTATCCATAAACCTGAGCAATTGCTTTCTGGCTTGGCTGCGTACTTTATTTTGAAAAAAAGATGTCCAACCGATCATTGAGCCAGTAAATCCAAATGCCTGGCGTCCCCATTTGTAAAAATCAAAATCATCATAATGTTCCATGATTTTTCCATCAATGAATTTCATGCGCGCATTGATCACATTTACTACTTTTCGCCCTGTCTTACTGAATGAATAGGTGGCTACCCATCTTACTTTTCCAAAATGTTCTGATTCTTCCAATACTTCATATTCAAGGACAAGGTCTTTTCCTCGTTTGATAAGCATTTCCCACATCGCTCGAACTTCCAATGCATTGAGATTTTGGAATGCTGCGTCCGAAAAGATGGCTTCATCGTCGTAGAGATTCTGCATCGTTTCGTAATCTTTGTTTTGGAATGCAGTATAGAATGTATGGCAGATGGATGGGTTGGACATTGACGGTGTGTTTATAGTTTGATATTAATCCTTTTTAAAATATGATAACCAAAATTAGGTATTACTTAAAGCTTAGTGAGTAATTACTCAGGTTACCGACTAAAGAAATTGTGGTATTAATTTTGTCATCATTTTTGACCAAAAATGCCGCCAAAATTTTGTTTTCAGTCGACTTCTAGCCTTGGATTGCAATCCAAGGCTAGAATATTGAATCCCTTCAGGATTTTTTTTAATCATTAATAACCTCAGTAGTTACTTTTAAAATCACTTCAATATGGGAAAGGATATCCATTCCGTTTAGCTAAGATATCAATTATTCATTTGTTGTTCGCCCCATTTTTTCATGCTACCAATAACAGGCATAAGCGAATTGCCCAGCTCTGTTATGGTATACTCGACTCGGGGAGGTATTTCTGCAAAGATTTTACGACTCAAAATGCCATCGGACTCCAATTCACGAAGCTGTTTGGTGAGCATTTGTTTGCTGATGCCATCTATTCCTCTTTGAAGTATTCCAAATCGATTGCCACCTTTGGATATAAGGAATAAAATGATGGGTTTCCACTTGCCTCCGATCTTGCTCATGGTGAAGGTTACCGGACATTCATGAATTGCGACAGATTTTTTTTCGTCCATTTAGAAAAAAGTTTCGTTTATAAATCACTGTAAATCAATAATAGTCTAAAAAATATGACTATAGCAATTAATAATGACTACTTGTTTAATAAAGACAAAGTTACAAATTTTGTGGTATCAAATTAATCTTAAAATATAGAAGAATGAAAAAAGTACTTGTGGCAATGATGGTAGTGTCCATTTCATTGATCACTTTGAATTCTTGCAACAAAAAATCAATGCAAATGAGACAAAAAGCAATGCACAACATTCAGGAACCTAAAACTTTGGAAGCCGTACAAGAGTATGCAATCGGAGAATGGAAAAGCATTTCTGTAGAACTACGACCTACAGAAGATCGCACTGGAAGTGGAATTATACAACCCACCTTTTTACGAAGGCACTTTAATTATTTAAGTAAGGATAAATTCATTGGAACGATCACTCTATATGGGGACAATTATGGTCAACTTCCTTTGATGGAGTTTGAATTTAAAGGCGAGTTAAAGTGGGGTGAAAAGCACCCAATTGCGGATGGTGCATGGAGCATTGATTATGTATTGAATGAAGGGTTTGGTGTTACTCCTTTGAATCCTCAAGCAGCTGAGATGCTCAATCAAGGTCTTCCGGCGCTTGAGTTTGACACTTGGTAATAATTTGAAAGGCTGAAAGCCCCGTGAAATGGAGATTGTTAGTTGCCATTTCGAAAATCTGTAGTGAGCCAATAGTTATCCACATTGGTTATTCGGTGTCCTTTG
>JBCCVV010000008.1:0-61795 GCA_039194925.1 Bacteroidota bacterium | reverse complement strand
TTTCCGACGTCAACGTGGAAGAAGCAATAGCCAGAGCAAGCGCCGAAGGAAAATTGGTTTTTATGGACTTTTACGCCAGTTGGTGTACACCCTGTAAATGGATGGAAAAAACAACTTTTTCAGACAAACGGATTGCATCCACGTTGAATAGTAACTTTATTTCTGTCAAGGTAAATATAGATGATGTTGAGGGATTTCAAATGAAGAATAAATATGAAGTAAATTATCTTCCCACCATGCTCATTTTAAGTTCCGAGGGCAAAATGGTGGAGCGAATCGAACAAACCATGGTCGCTGATGAACTCTTAGGTATCTTGGAGCTGCATAATTCACCTGAGAATAAAGTCGTAATCAAACATGATTTCAACAAATCACCTAAAAATATTAATGGGAAGGAAGAAATAGAGGAAGATGACCCGTGGACCATTACTCAGGACGACTACCGACGATATACTGAAATGGAAGAAAAAAGAAATTATCGTGTTCAAGTTGGTGTTTTTGATGATTATTCTAATGCTCAAAAAGAGGTTGTAAGATTGAGAGATATATTTATGGAACCTATTGTAGTGCTTAATGACTTCCGAAATGATAAAGTATTGTTTAAAGTTATGTTAGGTCAATTTCAAACCATGCAAGAAGCCAGCAGTTTTTGTAAAATCCTGAAGACAAACTTTAGTATTGATGCCATTGTAAATTGATCGTATCATAATAGGTTACTGGGTTATAAGACGATAGAATCTGGAGGAGAAAGTACTTGACTAAATTTTTAAACCTTAAACCTACCTCCCAAAGACACTCATTTGTCTCTAAAAAGTAAATTTCTTTTCAATACTTAAATAATTTAGTATCCCCACAAAACTTATCTTTGAGGTTGTGCGTATTAGTATACGAAGATGAGAAGAAATATACCATATTATTTAATGCTCCTAATTGCGCTGTTCACCTTTTCGTGTGAAGATGAGGTGGAATCGCCGCCACCGCCACCAGAAGAGGACGTGGAAACATTAATCGATATTGAGTATAATCCCACTCCATTTAGTATCGAATACCCACAATACGTTCAGTTGATTAATGATCGGGAGGTTATTATTCCCGAGATGCCCATTCCAGCCGACAATCCAATGACAGAAGAGGGCGTAGAATTGGGTCGTCATCTTTTTTATGATAAACTCTTATCCAGAGACAATACACTTTCCTGTGCATCTTGTCATCTCCCTCAAGGTGCTTTTACAGATAATCTTGCGGTAAGTCCTGGAGTAGATGGAGTTTCAGGAAAAAGAAGTTCAATGTCTCTATTGAATGTTGGTTTTTTTGACAATGGTCTTTTTTGGGATGGGAGATCTACAACTCTTGAGGAACAAGCCTTACTTCCTGTCGAAGATGAGATAGAATTGCATAATACATGGGAAAATGTCATTGATTTGCTTCAGGAAAGTGAAATGTACAAGACCATGTTCAGAAAGGCATTTGGTATTGAAAAGTCAAGTGAAATATCAAAAGAACTGGCAGCCAAAGCAATTGCCCAATTTGAACGATCAATTGTGAGCTTTGAATCCAGGTTTGACAAATTTTTAAAGGGAGAAACTTTTCAGTTGGATGATGACGAACTCTACGGATTTGAAATGTACATTGATGCGCCTGGTGTTACGGATGCCCAATGTGCACATTGCCATAATCTCCCACTAATGACCTCTAATGACTATTTTAACAACGGATTACAAGAAGCCGAAACCTTTGAGGATTTCGTGGATAAAGGTCAAGGCGTTTTTACCACACCAAACCGAAATGGTTTTTTTAGAGCTCCATCGTTAAGAAATATTGAACATTCTGCACCCTACATGCACAATGGAAGCATTCAAACCTTGGAAGAGGTCATTGAACATTACGCATCTGGTGGCAAACCATCTCCTTCCAAAGATCCGTTGTTAGATGACATCACGCTTACCGAATACGATAAGGAAGCACTTTTAAAGTTTCTGTTAGCACTAACTGATGAGCAAGTTATCAATCAAGAAAGATTACAAGATCCTTTTGAATAACTCTTCAAGGTAAAAAATACCATTTCCAGGAAAAGATTTTGAACTATATCTGATGCTTATGCAAAGAATATTTTGATTAAATTTTAGTTTATCAAATAATATTTTACTTTTTTTTAGCCTTTTTTCACTCACAATTCTCACTACGAGCTATAAAATTCAATCATTTTCATCCAAAATTAAAACCCACCCCTTCACCTAATCAACTGATTAATAGCCTTTTGACAATTTATTGTATACATATTAAGATTTTTCATATATAACAATTAGATTATTATGTAATTGAGTAGGGCCGTATCTGTTCTTATACTTGTATTATGAAAGGAAGTTTATTGAGTCTTCCTTCATTTCTGACAGAAGGTCAGAACCTTAAATAGGATATGTTCATGGGATTATAAATGTTGTCAGGAAGTTGCTTTGTAAAGATAAAATCAACTTCCTGATCAACAGTCAAATGAATACTTAAAATTGAGATTGAGTTTTGTTTATATATTATTATTCTGAAATTTAAATCTTCTTTTATTACGAACGAGTAATTGGTTTAAATTCAGATATGTTCATGGGATTATAATTTGCTAAAATGGCCGCTGGGGAGCGGTCATTTTTTATTTTGGGCCGTTCTAATCGTTTTATTCTCCTTCATAAACTAATGGGTCAGATCCAAAAGTTGGGGGAATTAATTTCTTTAGTACAAAAAAGTTATATGATGCTCTATTAAATCCAGGTTTGGAGACATTTGGTTTAAGGCTCAAAGGTTAAATGTTAACTGTATGATACTAATTTATTGCCCTAAAAGTCGATCCATATACCTTTATTCCGTGAACCCTGTACCTCTACTTCCAAATCTCAAGAAATTATAGGTGTCGCTAAATATTTTCTTACCCTCAACTTTTGCCTTGATCATAATAATCTTTCCGAGATTGCTTCCATTATTTTATATTCGTTTGAAAAATCACAATGAAAGTTACCGGAATCAACCCTACCCTTCAGGTTTATGATCTGAAAGTAGCAGCGGATTTTTATACAACATTAGGATTCAAATTGGAATGGCTTTGGCCTGATGATACGCCTACTCATGGTTCCGTTTCTTCAAATGGTCATTCATTCATGTTGGCCAAAATAGATAAAGCTGAAAAACCTGAAATTGGCGATCTCTATTTTAGAGTGGATGGCGTAGAAGAACTCTACAACGAGCTAAAATCAAAAAATATTGAGGTTAGCAGATTGGAAAAGACGGCGTATGGCATGTTGGACTTTAGTGTAAATGATCCATATGGGCACCACCTCGTTTTTGGAGAACCTTCAGGAGAGTGGGAAGGATAGCGGAATGAAAAATTGAAAATTGAAAATTCGACATAATAACTCTACAACTTAACACTATATGAAAATATTTTGCATCGGTAGAAACTATGCCGACCATATCAAAGAGTTAAATAATTCTACACCTTCAGAGCCTTTAGTGTTTATGAAGCCTACTTCTGCTTTACTTATCAAAGACCGACATTTTTTCTACCCGGAATTCTCATCGGATATTCACTATGAAGGCGAAGTAGTATTGAAAATAGGGAAGAATGGCCGACACATCCAGCCGGAGTTTGCCTTATCCTATATAGAAAGCATAGGGTATGGGATTGATTTCACTGCACGAGATGTACAACAAAAGTGTAAGGAAAAAGGACATCCCTGGGAGATTGCGAAGGGATTTGATAGCAGCGCTGCTATATCCGAGTTTATACCTTTTGCCGAATTTGAAGCAGATAACATCCAAATCACCACCAAATTAAACGGAGAAATCGTTCAGGACGGCAATACAAAAGATTTGATCTTTAATTTCCAAGCCATCATAACCCATCTATCGAAATATTTTACGGTGCAGATGGGTGATTATATTTACACGGGAACACCGGCAGGTGTTGGGCCAGTTAAAATTGGAGATCGGATTGAAGGATTTATCAATGGAAAGAAGATGTTGAAATGTGACATTATGTGAAGCCCCCCTTAGAGGGCTTCAAGCCCTCTAAGGGGGCTAAAATAAAGAAAAGCCCTCAACTTTTTGAAGGCTTTTCTTTGAATGCAATAGTCAATCCCAATGAGTATTTACAAGTTATATATCTTTAATTAGCTCTATATCACCGCAATGTTATCATTTCATGGTAGAATTATAGGAGAGGTTTTCAGTTCTCCAAGACTATAGAGTTTCGGTCTTAGGTGTTTAGTCAACCTGAATCCTCGTCCTATAATTTCCACAATCCGTAAACCAATACGTTTTGCCAACTTTACAAAGCAAACGTTATTGAAAAACATCATCGTTTCCCACATGTATTACATGACTAGATGATTTGAACTATGATTATTTTTTTTGTATTGATCTTTATCAATAATTACATTACAAATATGCAGGCAAAATCGCACCTGTATATCCTAGTAATCACCTATTTTGTTCTTTAAGGGTATACCCCTAGAAAATTAGGAGAATTCACTATATCTTAGCTTTTAGTATTGAAAACCTTTGATTCAATTATGTTTTTGATACCAATCCCCTAAATGCTTGTGATACGATTTTTAATGAGTTATTTGTAAATCAATAGTGTAATAGAGAAGAATTCCTGGCGTTTTCATTTCTATTCTCTCATTCTTAAAATTCTCAATCGTTTTATACAAAAAGATCTTATGATAAATATTCTTTTGGCCGATGACCACACCATGTTTGTAGATGGCATTGACTCCATCCTCAAAGCAGAATCCGATATGAATGTAGCAGGAAAGGTGTATACGGGTCCCGATGTCGTTGCTTTTGTAAAAGAAAACAAAGTAGACTTAATACTATTGGATGTTAATCTTCCAGACATGAATGGAATTGAAGTATGCAAAGCACTAAAAGAATTTGATAATAATACTAAGATCCTCGCCATATCCATGTTTAATGAAGAGTCTTTTGTGACTGAAATTCTGAATAATGGTGCCCAAGGATATATCTTAAAGAATACAGGCAGAGAAGAATTACTAAAAGCCATTCGTACTGTTGTGGGTGGCAAATCCTATTTTAGCGATGATGTTACGCAGACAATTATGAAAGGTCTGATGAAACAGCGAAAGGCCAGCAAACAGAAAGAAGGATTCTTTCCAAAAATTTCCAGAAGAGAAAAAGAAGTCTTACGATTAATCATTGAAGAACACACTACACAAGAAATCGCTAATAAACTATTCATCAGTTTAAAGACCGTGGAATCTCATCGTTCCAGCCTATTAAATAAGATGAACGCTCGAAATAGTGCCGGTCTGGTCCGTATAGCAATAGAAAACAATCTATTGGATTAATCAAAAAATCCTTTATCGTATTTTCTCAGCATTTTGCCGAGTTATACACCCTTTTCGACTTTTTGGATTTATATTTAGTTCTGAATCAATCAACTAATAAATTATGAATCCACTTTTTCCAATTTTGGGAGTTTTCTTGCTCTTGGTAGTCCTTTCTTCATTATTCACGGTAAAACAACAAACTGTAGCTATTCTTGAGCGATTTGGAAAATTCAAAGATCTAAAAGGTCCAGGGCTTCACTTCAAAGTGCCCGTTTTCGACCGTATTGCTGGAAAGATAAATCTTAAAATTCAACAATTGGACGTATTGGTTGAAACCAAGACATTTGATGATGTTTTTGTCAAAATGAAAGTTTCCGTTCAATTTATGATTTTGCAAGATTCAGTCTATGAGGCATTCTACAAACTTCAAAACCCTCATGACCAGATAACCTCATACGTTTTCGATACGGTACGTGCCGAAGTACCGAAAATGAAATTGGATGACGTCTTCGTCAAAAAAGATGACATTGCGATAGCCATCAAAAGAGAATTGGGTGAGGCCATGAACGAGTATGGATATGGGATCGTAAAAGCACTCGTAACGGATATTGATCCTGCTGAAGAAGTAAAAATTTCTATGAATCGAATCAATGCGTCAGAGCGTGAAAAAATTGCAGCCGAATACGAAGGAGAAGCCGAGCGAATTCGAATCGTAGCAAAAGCAAAAGCGGAAGCAGAAAGCAAGCGACTTCAAGGTCAGGGAATTGCAGACCAACGAAGAGAAATTGCCAAAGGATTGGAAGACTCGGTAGAGATTTTGAACAAAGTGGGCATTAATTCTCAAGAGGCCTCCGCCTTAATCGTTATAACCCAGCATTACGACACCTTACAGGCAGTAGGTGAGTCTACGAATAGTAACTTGATCTTATTGCCAAACAATCCAAGTTCCGCATCTAATATGTTGACAGATATGACTGCGTCGTTTATTGCTTCGCAACAGATGGGCGAACAACTAACACTCGACAAAGAGAAAAAACAAGCACTGGAGTTGAAGGAACTGGCACAGAAAAAAAGAAGGTAATAAAGACCATGGATGGAATCATCTAACATGATTCCATCTTATATTTAATTCCCAAAATAATGAAAATTGTACTCATTGCTTTATGCTCAGTCATAATTAGTGTACTTTCAAGTATAGCTGCTTCTTGGTTAGAACCATCCCTAAAAAGAAGTAAAAGAATAGTTTTAGCGGTCTTTATCTTTGTTTTTATTTTAAGTATTTTACTTTCTATTCCATCTCCTAAAGACACAACTATAAATCAATCTACTAGTCAAAATAAAATTCCGGTTGAAACTAATGACTCTATCTACCTTCCGAAAAATAATTTAGGTATTTTAGAAGATTATCGCTTTTCTCTAAATAAACCTTATACAGATTTATATTTATCTCAAGGTAAGAAATTATACAATGATCTTACAGAAAAATTATCAAATGGAAATTTTGCGAGTGATACTTTATATTATGCAAATACTCCAGAAATTAAAAATGGCAAACTAAGAATTTGGAATGCCAAAAACACAATTGGGGCAGGTACGATAATTAATGGGAAATTTAAAGAAATGTATATAAGTTATGAAACAAACAGTAATGGAACAGTTAAGTATTGTTCATTATGGTTTCGAAAAACTGCAGATTCAAAGCATAGTTTTCCAAGAGAAAGGGTAGAATTTAATTATTTGGACTTAGGAAAAATTGATGGTTACATCTATTCTAGTACTAAAAATAAAACAGAAATGACTAAAAACATGATTTTAGACAAAATTGATAATGAAGTCCATTTGTGGACAAGAATGCTTCAGAATAAATAGTATCTTTTTATGCTGCTCTAAGCTTTCCCAATTTAGATTTATTAAGTTTATCCAGCACATAGAATTCATCTACTTCGAAGCGCTCAACGTCCACTTCAGAAGGCAATTCAAACATTGCATCGGTCAGAATTGCTTCACAAATCGAACGCAAACCACGAGCACCCAATTTATACTCTAATGCTTTCTCAGCAATAGTGTTCAAAGCATCCTGAGTAAAAACAAGTTCGATTCCTTCCAATTCGAATAACTTCTTGTACTGTTTTACAATCGCATTTTTAGGTTCCGTCAATATGGCTATCAACGTTTCTCTATCGAGAGGGTCCAAATAGGTAAGTACGGGAAGTCGACCGATCAATTCAGGAATCAATCCATATGATTTTAAATCCTGGTGGGTCACGTACTGAAGTAGGTTCTCCCTATCTACCATTTCCTTTTCATCCTTATTAAAACCAATGACTTGTGTATTTAATCGTCTCGCGATATTTTTCTTGATTCCGCTAAAGGCTCCGCCGCAAATGAAAAGAATATTCCGGGTATCTAACTTGATCATTTTTTGCTCCGGGTGTTTTCTTCCTCCTTGTGGTGGCACATTTACTTCTGTTCCTTCCAGCATTTTTAACATTGCCTGTTGTACACCTTCTCCAGAAACATCTCTCGTAATACTTGGATTATCATTTTTTCTGGCTACTTTATCCATTTCATCGATATAAACGATACCTTTCTGTGCGGCGTCCACGTCATAATCACACGATTGAAGCAATCTGCTTAACATGCTTTCTACGTCCTCACCTACATATCCTGCCTCTGTAAAAACAGTCGCATCTACAATGGCAAAAGGAACATCCAAAAAGTTGGCAATGGATTTGGCCAAAAGCGTTTTACCCGTACCGGTTTCACCCACAAATAAAATATTTGATTTTTCAATTTCGACTTCCTCCGTAACTTTATGATTCAATCGTTTGTAATGATTGTATACTGCAACTGAAAGGAATTTCTTTGCCTCATTCTGCCCAATTACATATTGGTCCAGATACGTTTTAATGTGCTGTGGTGTGACATTGGCCGGAAGTGAAAAATCCGAACTTTTGCCTAGTGGCTCTTTTTGTTCAATTTCATCTTTTATAATATCGTGCGCCTGTTCAACACAAACTTCACAGATGTGTCCATCAATTCCTGCTATTAAAACCAGTGCTTCCCCTTTATCCCTTCCACAAAACGAACACTTAATATTTTCTTTCTGTCGTGCCACGATATTAGATTTTAAATGTTAAAGTTATTACTTTTTCTATCGGTCGAACAAAAAATGAGCCTAATATCTTGGAAATGATAGCAATTGCACCTTTTACAAAATACCAGACTCATTGGTATAGATTCCTCTTATTTCTTATTTCTTGGATTCGATCTATCCAAAACCTCATCAATTAAACCGTACTCCTTGGCTTCTTTTGCTGTCATCCAGTTGTCACGCTCAGAATCTTTTTCGATTTCCTCAAACGTTTTTCCAGAGTGGAAAGCCAGGATATCATATAGCTCTTTTCTCAACTGCTTGATTAGATTGTAGGAAATCTCCATATCTGTAAATTGTCCCTGCATTCCACCAGAAGGTTGATGGATCATCACTCGGCTATGCTCAAGACAGGTTCTCTTTCCTTTAGTCCCAGCTGTAAGCAAAACAGCACCCATTGATGCGGCCAATCCGGTACATATTGTCCCTACATCCGGAGAGACATATTGCATGGTATCATAGATTCCCATACCGGCAATAACCGAACCACCAGGGCTATTAATAAACATCTGAATGTCTCTCTTCGGATCAACACCTTCCAGGAAAAGCATTTGAGCCTGTACTACATTTGCCACGTAATCATTGACTGGCACACCCATAAAGATAATTCTGTCCATCATCAACCGTGAAAAAACATCCATACTAGCCACATTCATTTGTCGCTCTTCAATGATGTGAGGGGTAAATCCGGTAACATTAGGCACTGAAGCCTTCATATATTTTTCCAAATGCATTGTACTCATACCAAGGTGCTGAGTCGCATATTTTTTAAATTCATCTTGTGGAAACATATTTCTTTTTTTTAATTGATTAAATAATAAAGAAAAGTAACTTCTACAATTACTTATCCACTAACACATTTATTTACCCTGTTGTTTTTCGTTAATGGCTTTTACTTTTTCATTAAAGTCTTCCAGCGAAATGGTAGATTCATTATGTATGACCGTTTCACCTATTTTGGTGAATATCTTTCCAGCTTGCAATTCCTCATAGGTCTTGTTCACCTCTTCCTGATTTTGCAGCATTTGATCCATGACCTGGTTCACATAAGACTCATCCATTCCGTATTGCCCAAAATAGCCTCTTACTTTATTGGTCATGGCCTCTCGAATATCTTCCGGAGAAACTTCAACTTCAAAAATTTTAGCCAATCTTCCCTTGATCAGTGTCCACTTCATGTTTTCCAAAAACCCATCAAAATCTTTTTCAATCTCTTCATCTGTGAGTTTTTCGTTGGTCATTTTTAACCACTTTTTCAAAAAATCAGCCGGCATTTCCACTTCTGTATCGGCAACCAGCTTGTCCATTATATTTCTATACATCACTTGAAGCGCCTGATTATGATAGTGCTTACCTATAAATTCTTTGATCTTTGCTCTTGCCTCTTCTTCTCTTTTCACCTCATCCTTCCCAAAATATTTATCGTAAAACTCCTGATCCAATTCAGCCATTTTCAATCTGGAAATTTCTACAATCTTCCCAGAAAACCTATTTCCGATTATTGGCTCTTCTTCACCTTCCTCGCTCTTAGGCACATTTAAGAGGTATTTTTTTACATAGTCTTCGCCTTTGTCTTTTTCAAGTTGGTAGATGTCAAATTCAAAGGAATCGTCCTTGCTCATCGTTAAAACTTTCTCCTTATACTCTTCTGTAAGTGACTCAACAATTACCGTAAATTCATTGGCCCAACCATTTTCTTTTACTTCTTCTCCATCTAACTCTTCTGCTTGGATTTTCAAGATATCGTTGGCGATTACCTCACCATCAGGATGTTCTTGTTTGCCCAATCTTTTTTGCGCATTTTCCAATTCTTCAGAAATAACCTTATCGTCTAAGTCTATTTTATAAATCTCATAGGCATCAGAATCGCTTACTCCTTTGATCTCGAATTCAGGGGTTAGACCAACATCAAACTTAAAAGTGTAATCTTCCAACTGATTGACGTTGAAATCCAGATCTCCATCTTGATCATCCGAAGGAATTGGCTGACCTAATATATCCAATTTCTCCTCTGCTAAATATTCTGATAATGCTTTCTGAAGTGTCTCATTTACAACTTCTGCCAAGACGGACTTACCGTACATCTTTTTCACCACTGAAGTTGGAGTTTTTCCCTTTCGAAAACCTTTCATGGTGGCCTTACCAGCCATTTTCTTGAGTTCAGAATTAAACTTGTCTTTGTAATCTTCTTTGTTGATATTAACAATGATAGTAGCGTTGAGATTATCAACAGATTGTTTTTCAATATTCATCTAGCGAAATTGATTGTATTGAATGAAATAAAATAAGAGGAAATTTTAAATAAGCGAAGAAAGCTTTGTGCGGGTAGAGGGAGTCGAACCCCCACGCCTCGCGGCACTAGATCCTAAGTCTAGCATGTCTACCAATTCCATCATACCCGCTAAAAGAACTATCTTTTTAAATAAGCAGCGCAAAGATAGAAACATAATTAATTAAAGAAAGTTATTTAACCTTTTATTTGTGCAAAAAAATTAGCCTTTGATCGATTCCTAAAAATCGAGTTCCAGGCACAAAACCAGAAGAGATTTGGATTTAATATCACCGGAATTTCAGACTTCCATTTGCCAAACATATTTTGCCAACAAGTCGGCAATCTTCCTGTCGTTACTTAGTCTCGGCACCTTGTTTTGTCCACCTAATTTACCCTGATCCCGCATATACGATCGGAATGCATCGGTTTTCATCGATCGTATTTTCAACGGTTGTAAAATGCCCCCTTTGATTAAATCTTCATAATAAATATTCTGCTTTACCATTTCTTGATCGACCTCTTTTGAAAATGCATGTAAATCCTGAGGAGGACTTTCAAATTCTACAAACCATTCGTGATACGGCGTCGATCCATCCGGTGGATTTACTTGGGGAGCAACGGTAAATTCTACCACCTTTGAACGGTATTTTTGAGCTACATGCATCAACGCTTCTTCCACTTCTTTTCCAATCACATGTTCACCAAATGCACTTATAAAATGTTTGATTCTGCCAGTCACAATAATTTTATACGGATCCAGGGAAACAAAACGGATTGAATCTCCAATGCTGTAGCCCCATAATCCAGCATTGTTATTAATAATCAAAGCGTAATCCTGATCTAATTGAACCTGATCTAATTTTAATCGAGTCGGATTGTCATTATGTACTTCTTCCACCGGAATGAATTCATAGAAGATACCAGAATTCGTATTAAGCAGCAGCCCTTTTTCAACCTGACTTACCTGATACGCAATAAAGCCTTCAGATGCCGGATAAAGTTCGATACTAGGAATCGACTTCCCGATCAAACTCTCTAATTGGGCTCGGTAAGGTTCAAAATTTACTCCTCCATAAACGAAAAGATTATAATTGGGGAATATTTCTTTTATACTTGATTTGCCTGTTCGCTCCAACAGACGTTCATAATACATCTGAACCCACGGTGGAATCCCGCCGATGAGACGCATATCCTTTTGCAGTGTTTCATCCACTATCTTTTCCAGCTTATTCTCCCACTCTTCTATACAATTGGTGCTGTAGGTGGGCATTTGATTCCCCTTTAGCCAACGTGGCACCTCGTGATTTACAATACCAGACAGCCTTCCCGTTGGTATTCCACCTTTTTTAAAAAGCGTAGGCGAACCTGACAAAAAGATCATTTTTCCATCCAGGACCGAAGAATCCTTGGTCTGAGCGATATAATTAAGAATGGCGCTCTTGGCAGAATTCATATGATTGGGCATACTATCATGGGTAAGAGGAATGTACTTAACTCCCGATGTAGTTCCGCTCGTCTTACCAAAATATTTAGGCTTACCCGGCCAAAGTACATCGGATTCACCGGAGATGATCATATCCACATAGGATCTTAAACCTTCATAGTCTCTAATCGGAACCCGTGATTTGAAGTCTTCATACGAATGGATCTCAATAAAGCCATGATCCCTACCAAATCGCGTATTTTTAGCTTTATGGACTAAGCTTTTTAAGAGTTTATCCTGATCAATAAGAGCGCTTTCCGACCAGGATCGGATCCTTTTAGCAGTCCAAATCGCCAATGGCATTAGTAATGTACCTTTTACTCCCATGCGCCACGAAGGTATACGTTTTTATGGAAGAGATTAAGAGTATGTTGTAAAATTTTGTGAACTGATTTTCAAAGATTTAAGGTTCTGGCTATAGATTCAAAATCGAATTTAGCGAGCTAAATGAGGTTTTGATTCTGACGCCATAGCCTGCCCCGCTCTGCGGGGGTTCATAAATACTTGAAAATCAGGAAATCAAATTATTATTTTGATTCTGCATCTAGATAGTCTTCTAAATCACATTAAATTTTGTAACATGCTCTAAGTTCGACTGGCAATTTATTGGGAAAAGACTATTTTTGAAAATACAAATCGAATCCCGTGGATTATTACCGAAGGAAAAAAAGAAAGAAAAAATTTGACTACTCAGAAACGGATGAAACTGTTTTTTTAGAATCGAGTAAAAAAGCGCCACGAAGACTACTGAAACGGGATGGAACATTCAACATAGAGCGCATTGGACTTTCTGCCTCCAATATGTATGAAAGAACACAGAGCTCAAGTTGGACCCGTATTTTATTCAGTTTCTTGATATTCTATTTTTTAATCAATGCAATTTTCGCGTTTGGATTTCTCCTTTGCGGACCAGAAAACATCAATGGTGTCCAATTGGGGTCATTTTGGGACAATTACTTTCAAATGCTCTATTTCAGTATTCAGACCTTTACCACGGTGGGGTACGGGCATATGAATCCAAGTACACATGCTACCAGTTTGTTGTCTTCGTTAGTAGCATTTATCGGATTGATATCATTTGCAATTTTAACCGGTTTATCATTTTCCAAATTTTCCAAGCCGAAAGCTCACATCATATTCAGTAAAAATCTTCTCCTGGCCCCAAACCCACTTAGAAATGATGAGCCGTCACTTCAATTTAGAATCGTAAATACTTCCAAAAATCAATTGATCGACCTCGTGGCCAGAGTCACATTGACATGGTTGGAGACAATTGACGGAGATCTAAAAAGGAGATTTGAAAGACTGGATTTGGAGTTGGAATATATACATCTGTTTCCGCTCAACTGGACTATTATTCATCAGATAAATAAGTCAAGCCCCTTATATGGTCTCACCAAAGAGCAAATGATCGCTTGTCATATGGAGCTATTGATCCTAATCCGTGGCTTCGACGACACCTATACGGAACAGGTTCATGCCAAACGTTCTTACAGCTTTAACGATTTGAAATATGGTGCGAAGTTTATTACCATGTATCAGACCACAGACACCAATACGATTCTAAATCTCGAAAAGATCGATGAGTCGGAGCCATTCGAATTTGATGAAAAATAACTACTCCGGCGTTCTTTGGTTTTACACAAACAAGTATGAACGACTTGAACATTTGTAGCCCCGGATGATAAGCCGGGCTGGGAATTGGTAGAAAGCAAAATATTAGCGTCATTTTTTGATGAAAAAAATGACAAAATTTCGACCGACGGTTTTCCAAATCGATAACCTATTTAATTACAAAAAATTAATTTATTTTTTTCTTGATTGAAATTAAACCTTCTACCATTTGTACAGTCATACCAATACAAATTCATTTATAGACTCGTAAAACTCTATTTTGGACTTAAAGCTAACTGACGAACAACTGCTGGAATTGATCCGGTTAAATAAAGAGAGCGGATTTCGGTCTCTCATGAAGCAATTTCAAGAGCAGACCTACTGGCACATCCGGCGAATGGTAACGACGCACGAAGATGCCGACGATGTGGTTCAGAATACCTTTATTAAAGTATTCAGGAATCTGGACAAATTCAAAGGAAACTCCAAATTGTATACTTGGATTTACAGGATTGCCACCAACGAAAGTTTGACTTTTTTAAAAAATAGAAAGCGGAGACAGTCAGAATCTATAGATGATACGGAAAACACAATTGAACATAACCTAAAAGCAGATGCTTATTTTGACGGAAACAACGTACAAATGATTTTACAAAAAGCAATAATTGCGTTACCCGACAAACAGAAAGCTGTTTTTAATCTAAGGTATTACGAAGAAATGCCTTATAGCGAGATGGCCGAAGTGTTGGATACCTCGGTAGGAGCTTTAAAGGCCTCATACCATCACGCGGTAAAAAAAATAGAAGAATATATAAAGAATGGGAAATAAGATTCATAACGAAATTGCTGACATTGCTCCAACACTCGCTTCGTTGGAAAAGAAAAATCCTTTTCGGGTACCCGAAGGATATTTCGATGCGCTGGAGCATAAGATCTTAGATGCTCTGGACAAAAAACCTGTACTCGAAAAGACCATTCCAGAGGGGTATTTCGACAATTTAACAGATATTGTATTGGACCGGATCAAAGAGGAAGAAAAACCGAAGGTCATGCCACTTTATCAAAGAAAATGGCTTTCCATTGCAGCTTCTTTACTGATCATTTTGGGAGCCGGTTATTTAATAACCATCCAATCTGGAACGGCTACATCAGGGGCTGAATTTGCTTTGGAAATAGATCTCGAGGAAGCTTTGGATTATTTGGAAGAAAATGACAACTTATACTTATCCGATCTTATTGGTTTGGATTTGGATGAAGAGGATTTCTCAATTGGAGACTCCGAATTATCGGAATTCGAAGACGAAGAATTTGAAGATTTTTTAGAAGAACTAGATCCTGAGGATCTTGAAGATTTACTTTAATTATAAAAAAAATGAACATGAAATATATAATTGCAATTTTTATAGCGTTTGGACTTTCACTAACTACCCAGGCACAAGTTGACGATGAAGGTCGTGCGAGTCGACAAGAACGCATGCAAAGCAGAATTGAAAGTCAGAAAGTAGCTTTCATCACCCAAAAACTGGACCTTTCACCCACTGAAGCTCAGCAGTTTTGGCCTATTTACAATGAGTATCAAGCTACCATAAAGGAATTCCGACAGCAAAATCGAATTGAAATCGACTATCAAGATATCAGTGAAAGTGATGCGGATACTTTTTTAGATGATTTACTCAACAAGGAGCAAGAAGAGCTGGACATCAAGAAACGGTACTCCATGAAACTTAAGACAGCGGTATCTGCCAAAAAAGTAGCTCAGCTGCATATTATAGAAAAGAAATTCCGGGAAGAAGTTCTCTCAACGATTCGAAGTCGGATGGGGAAGAAGAAACGGGAAAAACGAAAAAACCGGAATAGTGGGTTCTGATCACTACTTGAAATTATAGGAAATATACATAGAAAAAGGAATAAGGTGTATTAAGTCGTCGGCATAATACATCTTATTCCTCTTATGACCATACGAATTTCTACTATTTATTATCCAGGTTTTTCTTGAATCTTGGATTCATAAAAAAGACCAGGAATATACTTAATAGCAAACTGCAAATAATTGCTCAGGAAGAACAATTCATGAGCAAATGATCTTAAAACTATTAGCACTATAAGTTAAAATCTGATATCTAATACACCTTAAATTCTATCTTCGCCAACAAAAACCAAATGAATAACAACATCAAGGCTCATCTTGCCTTGATCTCGGTAGCTTTAATCTATGGTATGAATTATACCATCGCCAAGGATGTGATGGTCAAGGAATACATTACTCCTTTTGGTTTTATCATGCTCCGCGTCCTTGCCGGTGTAGTACTATTCACCGCTTTTCATGCACTTTTTGTCCGAGAAAAAATGGAGCCGAGGGATATTGGCTATGCCGCATTTTGCAGTATTTTTGGTGTCGCCATCAACATGCTTGCCTTTTTCGAAGGCTTGAAACATACCTCTCCTATTCATGGGTCCTTGTTTATGGTATTGTGTCCTATTCTTATTCTTATGATCAGTGCTTTGATCATCAAAGAACGGATCACACGGCGCAAAATATCCGGCATACTGATCGGCCTGGCCGGTGCTGTAATCTTAATTATTCACAGCAGTACCTCAAATGACAAAATTGCTTCCTTTTATGGAGATGCCCTGATCATGCTCAATGCCACTTCTTATGCACTATATCTTGTACTGGTGAGAAAATTGATCAAAAAATACCATCCCATAACCGTGGTAAAATGGATCTTTATATTTGGATCAATTATCGTTGTTCCTTTTGGAGGTAAAGAATTGCTGCAAACGAACTGGCAATCTTTCACACCAGGCATTTGGGTTGCCACCGGATATGTCCTGATATTCACTACATTTCTTGCATATCTACTCAATGCTTTTGCACTTACCAAGGTCATGCCTTCTACTGTGGGATTTTACATCTATTTTCAACCATTAATCGCTACTGCATTTGCTATTTTGGTCGGACATGATCATCTGGATACACTCAAAATTCTATCCGCAATTCTGCTTTTTTATGGGGTATATCTGATCAACAAAACAAGCTCAAAATCGGTCCAAAAACGATAAATTCTATTTTTTTCAATTTTTTTGCTGAATAGAGAGAAAAAAATTGCCTTTCTGTATGTAAAAAAGCTTGCATGTGTATCGTTGTGGAATATAGCGATTTAAAAAACTAAAAAAGTACACTCTATATATTTTAATTTCTGATAATCAGCTATTTACGAACAAATAAAATAATTTTGTAATACAAAAATATTGTGGAAAAAAAGTGTAAATGATCTGATACAGCTGTACATAATTTATCTATATTTGATCGACGAATTTATAATCCTGTACCCATTAATTATTATATGGAACAAAGAACAAAACGAGATTCATCGTTAATTAGTCTTGTTTCTGAATTCGAAGCCAACTTTGAAAATGGAAACGTTGAGTATCTCAATGAAAAGTCATTTTTTCAGCTCATCAAGTACTATGAAGACGATAGAGAATACGAAAAAGCTCTGGATGTCGCCAAACTCGCTCTTGAACAATACAGATACAGATCTGATTTTTACATTTCCCTATGTAGATTGTATCTCAAATTGAATAAAATAAATGATTGCTTGACCTGTTTGGAAATAGCAGAATCAATTGCTCCTTACGAGAATGAAATTATCATATTAAAAGTAAGAGCACTGGCGCTATCCGGTGACTATGAATTGGCATTTAATGAATTGGAATGTCTGAAGACTGTTTCACTGAAAGGTGATCTTGTCGAAGTCTATCTTTGCGAAGCAGAAATCTATGCTGAGATGAGTTGTCACCAGCAAATGTTTGACAGCTTGAAAGAAGCACTTGAATTGGAATCGTCTCATATCGAAGCATTAGAAAGATTTTGGGTTTCTACGGAATTAAGTAAAAGATACATCGAGTGCGCCGACTACATGTCCACCTTGATTGATAAAAATCCATACAATTATTTTGCCTGGTATAACTTGGGGCATGCCCTATCATTTTCCGGTGAGTACGAAAAAGCAATAGACGCCATTGAATATTCTTTTATCATCAATCCTGATTTCGAAGAGGGTTATATGGAATGTGCCGATTTATGCTGTCAAATCAAAGATTACGGTCGAGCCTTAAAAGTATATCAGGAAGCCATAGACTACTTTGGAGAAGATAATGACCTGTTGATCAATATTTCTGAGTGCCAAATGTATCTTAACAAAACTGCTGATTGTAAAAACAACCTGTACAAAGCGGTAAAACAAGATCCCTACAACGACGAAATATACTATTACCTGGCAGAATGTTACAGCAAAGAAGAAAAGTGGTACAGTGCAATCAATGCCTATCACAAAGCAATTGAGATAGAAGATGGTTGTGGCGAATACTACTTGGGGCTTGCAAGAGCGTATGTGGCCGTAGAAGATTACAATAAGGCTACCATCAACTTCCACTTATCCGTAAGTGATGGTCCTGAACAGACCCATTTTTGGAGAGAATTTGCATCTTTTCTATTAAAATTAGGTCTGTACAATGAGTCATTACAAATCCTTGACGAAGCAGAAGAATATACGTTCGGAGCAGACCTTTTATACTGCAGAGCGATGGTAAATTTCTTCCTAAAAAATAAAAAGACTGGTCTTCGAATTCTTGAAGAGGCACTGGTAGAAGATTTTTCTCTTCATACCATAATATACAGTTTAGCTCCGGAATTTGAGGTGGACAAAGAAATCAGCAGTATGATTGAATACTTTGCTGGTGAGTAGAATATGCTCAAAAACACCCAAAGTTTAGAGTATTAAGAAACTCAAGTACTCAGTTATTACTGAGATAATAACCAAAACTCGAGGCTGCTTGCATCAATCAAGCAGCTTTTTTTATGTCTGTTTCTACCATTTCTCGCTGCCATAAATTGTATTTCTGGCAGATCTAAGACTTTCGCCTAAACATTAAGTAAACATCATGAAAATGTAAATCCCCTATTATCACTTTCAAATGAACTTTTAGTACATTCGCAACCTTTACTATCAGAAGCGATTTTTAATACCCTATGCATTCAGAAAGAATATTAACTAAGTATACCGGACAAAATCCTGGTCCATTACTTATTGTATTTGGCGGAATGCATGGAAATGAGCCCGCAGGAATAGAAGCGATAAAAATGATGGCAAAAATGCTGGTCGTCGAACCCATTACAAATCCTGATTTTGAATATAATGGGACTTTTCTCGGCATAATTGGCAACTTACAAGCATATCGCAAAAGAAAACGATTTATCCATAAAGACCTTAACCGCTCTTTCACTAAAGAAAACATAGCACTTGTAGAAAATACTCACGAGTCTGAATTAACAGATGAATTACTGGAAATCAAACAAATACTGAAGGTCGTAAGACAGACAATTGCTGAAGTAAATCCAGAAAGAGTAATTGTGCTAGATCTTCATACCACATCATCGTATGGAGGTATTTTCACCATAACTACAGATGATCCTGAAAGTATTCGTATTGCTGTAGAATTGCATGCACCTGTAATCAAAGGAATGCTTAATGGTATTAAAGGTACGACACTACACTATTTTACCCGTGAAAATTTTGGGATTGAGATGATTCCCGTAACGTTTGAATCTGGTCAACATAACGAAAGACTTTCCATCAACAGAGCCATTGCTGCGATCACAAATTGCATGAGAACAATTGGCAGCGTATCTCCGGAACACGTTGAAAATCAGCACGATAAACTACTCATTGAGCACAGTAAAAATTTACCTAAGGTATCTGAATTGATCTCAAAACACAATATCATTGATGGAGATGAATTCACCATGTTTCCCAATTATAAAAACTTCCAAAAAATACGCTCGGGAGAGGTGATTGCCCATGACAATAACGGTCCCATTGAAGCTCCTGAAGATGCCTTATTATTGATGCCTTTATACCAATCTCAGGGAGAGGATGGCTTTTTTCTAATTAAGAAGCTGGAATACTAAAAAAAGTCCCCTTACATTAAATTTTTCGCTAAAATTTTGAGCTTAAAAATATTAGCTCTTTTACCGGTCTAAAATACAGCTATTCAAGCCGTTAAAAATGGTGGAAAAGTTTAATATCAATCTGGCTTTTTTCGTGCCTTCGCAGCGATTTCAAAATTTAATCATTCTTGTAATGGGGCTTAAGATTTTTGTTTATTTTGCGTGGCATTTATGTTACCTCCATTTTGTACGACAAACAAGCTTAAAATGAAAATAAAATTTTTACACACTTTAGTTGTTTTCCTGACGTGTTTTGCCATTACATCGAATGCGCAAAACTCATTGGCTGTTACAGTATTCGAAGATATTGATGGGAATGGTTTACAGGATGCCGGTGAACCAGATATCCCGGGAGTTTTAACTACAGAATTACGCCTCTGGCAAGATAATAATAATAACGGCGCTATTGATGGTGGTGACACTGAATTTATGCATGATAATGGCGTCGGTGGATTATACACCTTTGGCGCAGGAAATGTATTACCTGATGACAATTACATCCTTGAATATGTAGAGGCAGGTGGTCCCGGAAGCTTTTATGTTACTAAACTGGTGAATGGAGTGGGAGTTCTTGATAACGATAATGATTTGGACCCAATGTCCAATACCGCCGGATTTCCACTCACTGGTGGTGTTTCGGAAACACTGATTGACTTAGGGTTGGTAATTGCCGGTGATATCGGTGGTGATGTGTGGGAAGATTCAAACGGAGACGGTCTTCAAGATGCCGGAGAACCTGCGATTACTTCGGGAGTAACTGTCACCTTATTGGATGCCATGACAATGGCTGTCGTCGCGAATGACATAGATTTCTTACCGCTTACCAATCCTGCTGTTACCGATGGCGCAGGTATGTATAGTTTTGACAACCTACCGCCGGGACAATACATTATAGAGTTTGCAGTTCCGGCACCTTCACCGGATTTATGGTATCCCACATTTTTTACAGTTAACGATGATGCTACCGATGCAACGAATGACAGTGATGCCGAAAACAATTCAGCAGCTGCCAATTATCTGCAAACACATACCATCATTTTGTTATCCGATGAAATAGATGAAGAAGAAAGAATTGATGCCGGATTTTTCCAGGCTTCGATAATAGGTGATCAGGTTTGGGAAGATGTGAATGGTGATGGCATCCAAGATGCCGGAGAGCCAGGTCTAAATGGTGTCACAGTCTCATTGCTAGATGATACTGGTGCACCGGCAATCGGAGCAGATGGACTAGCAATACCAGATCAAATTACAGCAAATATTTTGGGTGTAGATGGTAGTTATGAGTTTACATTAGTCGCTCCTGGTGATTATCAGGTACAATTCAGTCTTCCCGCTCCTATTGGTGGTGTAAATTGGTATCCTACAGAATTCAATCCAGCAGATGACGACAACACCGATCCCGATTTGGATAGTGATGCCAATAACGACTCAGCGTCACCGGATTATCTAAGATCCCATTTAATAAATATTGTCTCCAATGAAGAAGCAAATGGGGACATGAATGAAGATACTAGAATTGATGCCGGATTTTGGCTTCCCGCCCGAGTAGGTAATATGGTTTTTTGTGATGAAAACGGAAACGGTGTTGATGATGATGGCGCTGGAGGAGTTGGTGGTGTGGATGTAGAATTGATCGACGTAAGCACAGGAGTAACCGCACTGGATGCTAATGGAAATGCTTTGATGGCAACATCGGATGGTTTTGGAATGTATTTATTAGAACTGGTCCCACCAGGAAACTATTTCCTACGATTTTCTTTTAATGCATCTGTTCCAGACCCACCATTTACATTTACGCTACAAGACGACCCAAATGGAGTAGGTGGCGGCACAGACATGGACGATAGTGATGTTGATCCAGATCCTTTTGGGGGTACTTACGGAGAAACCATGCAATTTGAGATCGTATCACAAGATATAGAAGAGGAGGAGAAATGGGATGCTGGTGTTTATCAATTAATAGATATAACTGGTATAATATGGCTAGAAGACGATGGAGGAAATTTCCTGAATGACGCCGGAGAGTTGGGGCCTTCGAATATTTTCGTAGAGTTGATTCGAGCAAGTGACCTTGCTAAAATCGATGATAATACCACCAATTTGGGTCAATATGAGTTTCTGGGAATTCCTCCAGGGGAATACTTCATTCAATATGATGTAACTGGAACTACACTGGAAAATGCAACACCTTGTCCGGGTGAGCAAGATCCTAACGACATGGTGGATAGTGATGATAATGGACCGGATACTGCTCCTATTGTGCAATCAGGGGCTTTCATGGCACTGAGCAATTGCGATCCTAATACCCCACCAGAAATTAATTATGTAGATTTCTGTTATTTCATTAGTTGTTCGGAAGAAAATGATTTTGCAGCCACCGCATGTGACAATATTGCACCTATAGATATCATTTGTGAAATAAATACTCTTTCTACATTCTGTAATATCATGCCAACCGGTAATTCTCCTGGAAACCAACCTAATCCTACTTTATGTCCGGGTGGTGGAGCTCCACACAATATTTCATGGTTTGCATTTGTAGCGTATGGAGGTAATTATTCGGTAACGGTGACGCCTACTGGATGTACGGGTAGTACAACTGGACAGGAAGGTGTACAAATTGGATTATATACGGATTGTACGTTCACCGAGACCATCTATTGTAATCCCAATTGTAGCGAAGCACCTGTAACGTTTAATTCGGATGGAAGTGCACCAAACCAAACCGGGCCCCTGGAAGAAGGTCAGGTGTACTACTTCTTTATAGATGGCTGTAGTAGTAGTGTTTGTAGTTACGAGGTCTCTATCGATGGATTCCCACAAGCACCAGATTTATCACCGGATGATATGTGTATCAACGATAATGGCACCTTAGTTTGTGACGATGCTTCATATTGTCCGGATGCTGATGTAATCTTTGAAGCAACTGGTATCAATCTTACCGTAGATTTCACTTGGAGCATAACTACCTTAAACGGTGGTCCGTTTACAGGAGATGCCAACCCAATGACGGAGGAAGAAATGCTTACGCTAAATTTTGAAAATGAAGGATTATATAGAGTTTGTCTGGATGTAATCGATAATGGATGTCAGGTTTGGAATCAAAGTATCTGTAGAGATATTACCATAGCAGGAATCGATGATGAAGAGTTTGATCCTGAAACCGTATGTATGGAGGATTTGATGAGTTTTGATCCTTCTGTTCTTGAAGATGCAGACGCTGTCGATCCGATGGACCCCAATGGCGATGGCACTTCAGGCTGGCAAGGGCCAACTAGTGGCTTTACCTTCGGTACAAATAATTTCATGGTTACTACCGACGATGGATGTATGTATGAGCAAGAGTTCGAATTGATGATGCATCCGGTTTCTGATGATGGAGAAGTAGATATGACCATATGTAGAGAAGAACTTCCTTTTATGATTGATCAATTGGAACTTACTGACTTGAGTTTTGCAGGGACACTTATTTTCGATTTGGAAGATTATCTGCTTCAAAATTCTGTAGATCAGAATGGATGTGATTCTGTGATCGATATCAACGTTGAACTGTTAGACGTTATAGGCGGGGATTTTATAATGCCATTGACTTGTATACCAGAGGGAATAATTATGACATGGGATAATCCTCCCGGACTCTCAACCGATGAAAGTTTCTGGACTTTAGTTTGGACGGATCCTATGGGCAACGTCTTACCAGATGATGTATGGAATACGATGGATCCAAAAGATAATCTAGCGCCGGTAGGCATAGGAAGTGGAACATACACCCTTACCATCACCATCGAGAAAAACGGTGTCACGTGTATGTTTGATTATGCAATTGATATCAATTTTGATGATTTCCTACCTCCTACACCAACAATTGCCAATCCTGGCTTAAATGTATGTGAAGCAGATAGCATCGTAGTTTACGCGGCTACTGATTTTGGAGATGCTTTTGATTTTACATGGGATTGGCCAAATGATGTAGCTTCTGGAGTAGTTTCAGGTCCTTTGGATGATACATTGACTGTAAACTGGTCAGGTTCCTTGGGTGGAGAGATAACATTAATCGGAATTAATGGCTGCGGAGAAGCACAAGCGGTACCGATCATGATCAATGTAATTCCACAACCTACCCCTTCATTTGATTTCGTAAATGAAGTGTGTGTGGATAGTTGTACGACCATTGTATTCCCCGGTGACATTTCGAATATTGATGTATTTAACTGGGATTTTGATGGAGGAACTGAAAATAACAGTACTGGTGGTACGGGTCCTGGACCACATTGTGTAAGCTGGTCCGATCCTGGTGAAAAAACCATATCGCTTAGTTATGTAGACAATTCGGGATGTTTATCCTTGATTACTGTGGAGACCGTAAATGTAATTGAACCGTTGGAACCTCCAGTGCCTACATGTACTTCACAACTAGGGGAAGTTACTTTTATGTGGAATATTATAGCCGGAACTATGGAAGAAGATTATTCTGTAGAAGTAACTACCGGACAAACGACAGGTTCTATTTCAGGAAATACCTATACAGTAACTGGTCTCGGAGTAAATGAACAGGTGGATATTACTATAACTATCCAGACCAATGATGCCTGTGTAGAAATCACAACTACCGCGACTTGTATAGCTCAGGATTGTGTTCCACCTATTGTTTCTGTTTCTGCCCCTGGTGATGTAACTTCTTATTGTCTTGACGGCACAGATCAATCCTTTAACCTAATCGAAAATATCCCAATGGGTGTTTCCGGAACAGGCGTTTTCTCTGGAATGGGTATCATCGATACACTTCTAGGAACGTTCAATCCCGATTCAGCACAAGTAGGTAATAATTCCATTAACTACATCTATAATACGGATGACGGTTGTACTGCGGCAGCGCAAATTACAATAGAGGTATTAGAGACACCAGTTCCGTCTTTTACATCAAATGTTGATACGATTTGTATTACCGATCAATTCGAATTGACCTATGATGGAGATCCAGGAATAAATACGTTCACCTGGGACTTTGGACCAGATGCCACACCTGTAAACCAGGCCGGTCCTACTCCTACCGTATCCTACTCCACTCCTGGTGATAAGACGATTCGTCTATTTGTAGAAAGAGACGGTTGTGAATCTGAATCGATAGAAATATCGCTCTTTGTTCAACCCGAGTTGGATGAATTAATTATTACTTGTGAAGACCAACAGATAGATATGGTCGAATTCGGTTGGAATGCAGTCGCAGGTGCTGAACTATATGAAGTAAGTATAAATGGAGGAACTCCTTTTCTTACAAATATGACTTCGCATCTTGAAACTGGACTCAACCCGAATGATATTGTCACTATTCAAGTTACCGTACTTTCCAATAGCAGATGTCCAGGAGATACGGACACACAAGAATGTACTGCTGTTCCTTGCCCGGATTTCATTATTTCAATAGACCCAATAGCCGACCTATGCGTAGATGGAAGCAACACTCCAATCACGCTTCAGGCCACCGCAACCGGAGGTGTAGGAGGAAATGATTTCACATGGTCTGGTCCAGGAGTTACTGGAGATCAATTTGATCCAAATGGTCTTCCGGAAGGCACGGTAGAAATCTTTGTTATCTATCAGGAGGGAAGCTGTCAAGGAGACACCTCGGTAATGGTCAACATCACTTCCGTACCAACGGCAGCCTTTTCTGTAGACAATGCAACAATTTGTGTTGGTGAACCTGTAAACATAACCTATGAAGGCTCACAACTCCCAGGACAGACGGTAACATGGACTGCAGATGCAGATGTAACCAACTTAGGTGGAGATCAGTGGCAAATAATATACACCACTCCCGGGACATTTGATATCCAACTAGATGTCGTAAATGGTGCTTGTACCGCTGTACAAGTAAGCGAAACGATAACCGTTGAACCTGAATTACAGTTTGGGGATATTAGTTGTTCCCCTGGACGAGACTCGATTGCATTCAGTTGGGATCCGGTAGATTGTGCTACGACGTATGAAGTGTTTATTACTCTTTTACCGAGTGGCATGGAGGAATCACAAGGTATTCAAACGGAGACAGAATTTATCGTTTCGGGTCTTGATGTAAACCAGGAAGTACAAATCAGAGTGGAAGCCATAAGCGATTGTGCTTGTCCGTCCGTACAGAATAGTTTAATCTGTGAAACCGAAGACTGTACGCCTGTAACATTAATGTTGTCAACTGTGGTGGGAGATACTGAATTCTGTAACACGGATGATTTGGGTATAATTGAATTACAATTCACTCCTGAAGGAACACAAGGAACGGGTATGGGTACCTGGTCTGGGCCGGGGATCACAGATCCGGAGGTTGGTATGTTTGATCCTTCCATAGCAGGAATTGGTACGCATACCCTAATTCTTGATTTCCTGGAATCTGAAGGATGCCCCTATCAAGATAGCATTATGATTACCATCAATGATCTTCCGACGGTTACTGCCCAGTTTGATGAAATTCGATGTTTCGATCAGGATTCTACTACTCTTGAAATCATACCTTCAGGTGGAGATGGCAACTATACCATTACGTTGGATGGAAATACTGCTGACCTCATGAATACGGTAATGGCAGACAACTATGATATATTAGTGGTAGATGGAAATGGATGTACTGCTGAAACCAGCGTATCTATTCCGATTCCAAATGTACCCATGCTATCTATATCCGGTAATACAATGCTTACACTAGGTGATAGCGCCACATACATAATAGATTCAGCTATATTCAGCGGAGTAAGCATTGATTCGATCATCTGGTCTGCGAATGGAACTGAGGTTTGTAATGATCCCACTTGTTTCTCACTGGATAATCAAATGCCACAGGAAAGTACAGTTTATGATGTAACAGTGCATTTTAATGATGGATGTTCCGTTTCTGCTACGTTAACTGTTGAGGTAGATGTTGTTGAGCCACCATCTATTTTTGTCATTCCTAATATCATTTCTCCAAATAATGATGGACAGAATGATGAATGGCAATTTGTCACCAATAACGATAGTATAGTCATTAATTCTATTCAAATTTTTGATAGATGGGGAAGTGAAGTCTGGACTTTTGAAGGGCCGACATCAGCTATAGAAAATGCCCCAATATGGGATGGAACCTTCAAAGGTGAAGTTCTACAACCAGGAGTTTACGTTTATTTTGTCAATTATAGCGACGAAAGAAGACTTAATCGAATCAGATCAGGAGATATTACAATTATCAATTAATGTAAGTTAAATGCATTTAAGATAATACGGATGAAAGTGGATTCATTATGAGTCCACTTTTTTTATGTCCCTCTTATAGATGACGGGGTATTTAAAGAGCATTCTGATCCATTTAAAATAACAAGCATTTCATTTTTGTCGGATTATTCGTCACATTATTGATGCCAAGAGCTATCATTTCTAATTGATTTTATATAAATTAGCGCTTATTGATTGATGTATTCAAAAATCTACCGGACATGTCCAAACTGGCCACAAACCTCAAATACTTACGAAAAAAGCAGAAAATATCCCAAGGTGATCTTGCCGATGAGTTCCAAATAGCAAGAACAACAATGGGGGATTACGAGCGTGGAAAGACAGAACCCAACCTTGACATGCTTGTTAAAATCTCAAACAAGTTTGGAGTGTCAATTCATGAATTGATTACGGAAGATCTGAGTTTTGAAGAACTGGAAGTTGTCAGAAATGAAGGGCTTCGTGTACTGGCCATCAGTGTAGATCAGGATAATAAAGAAAATATTGAGCTGGTTAGCACCAAAGCAGAAGCTGGCTACCTGGATAGTTTTGGGGATCCGGAATACATCCGCAATCTTCCAAAACTGTCATTCCCAAATATTCCTCAAGGCACATTTCGAGGGTTTGAGATTCAAGGGGATTCTATGTTACCAATGGAAAGTGGAAGCATTGTTATTTGTTCTTATGTTGAAAAATTAGACTATATTAAAAATGAAAAGACCTATATCCTGGTAACAAAAGACAGAGGACTGGTCTACAAGCGAATCAGAAATAAATCCAATGAAAAAAGATTAATTCTGGTTTCGGATAATGAGGCTTACCTGCCTTACCAAGTTGACTATCAAGACATAGCAGAAGTTTGGGAATATTACGCCCATTTGAGTTTTTCTGATTCTAAAAGCACCATAAACACATTTCTTGAAGAAAAATTATCGGATATTCAACGAAAGGTAAATGCGTTGTACAAAAATATATCTTAGCTATTTAAGCATCTTTAGCTGCCCATAAATACAGACAAGCCGCAGATCTGTATGGTTTCCATGGGGCGGCAACTTCTTCCATTTTAGCAAAGAGTGCTTTCTTCTCAGCCTCAATGCCATATAATAGTTTTATACCCTGCTGAATTCCCAAATCAAGCACGGGCAACACATCTTGTCTAAGGAGTACAAACATTAAGATCATTTGAACCGTCCATCTCCCGACCCCTTTGATTTCCGTAAGTAAAGAAATAACCTCCTCATCCGAATCTTGTGTCCAATCTCTGTCAAATAAATTATGCTCTTGAAAATAGTGCGCTACGTTTTTTACGTATTTCGATTTTTGACCGGACAAACCGACTCCTCTAAGTTGGTCATTGTTCAAGGCCAAAAGGTCTTTAGCATCAGGATATTGTTCATCAAAAAGATCCAAGAATCGACCATAAATAGTAGCAGCCGCCTTCACGGATAATTGTTGAGAAATGATGGAATTTAACAGCCCTAAGTAAACATCATCGTTATGCGTACGCTTAGGAAGGCGAACCTTATCAATAACAGATTTTAATACATTGTCTTTGGATAGGTGCTTTATCGCTTCATCAAAGATCAATTCTTTCATCTTAATTCGGATTATTCTTCTATGACTTCGAAGCTATGACTCATGGTAACCGCTTTTTGTAACATTATGGAAACAGAACAATACTTTTCCATCGACATTTCTACCGCTTTTTTCGCTTTGTCCTCCTTTACATTACCATATATTTTATAATGCATATGAATCGCCTCAAAAACCGCTGGTACGGCATCTACTCGATCCCCTTTTACCTCAACCTCTATCCGCTCTAACGGCTGCCTCATTTTTTTCAAAAAGATTTCCACATCAATCGAACTACAAGCCGCAGCAGCCATTAGTACCGATTCCATTGGAGATACTGCTTCTTTTTCTCCACTAAACTGGAGACTTTGTCCTCTGTCGTTGGTCCCTTTAAAATTTAATGACCCATGAGTGGATTCTAATTTGATCTGCATAGGAAGTTATTTTTCAAATGTTTTTTTTTAAAACGATTTTAGCACCTTTCAGCATATTCACAACCTGATATTTGGCAATAAAGTTTAGTACTGTCAATCTCAAGACCCTATAAAGTTGAATCAATTCTTATAAAATGTTTGCTTTCAAACAGATTATGAACAAAACGCAAGGCGAAACCACGTAAAATTTACCAGATGTTGGTTGTACGAAGTTCAATATCTTTTCCATAGAAAATTTTGGCTGTGTCCTCAAAAGAAGAAGTATAATCGGAAACGTGAAATTCATTTTCCGCCTCTCTTTTATCAGACAATAAATCCTCACCTTCCAACATCTCTTTCACATATTTAGCCACTACATCCGTACTGTCCAAAACATCCACCTTATGATTGTAAAAAGCCTGAATCTCATTCTTAATCAAAGGATAGTGCGTACATGCAAGTAGCAATGCATCAATTGATTTGAAGTCTTCCCTACCTAAATAAGTTCCAATTACGGATTGACTGATTTCACCTTTGAAAAAGCCTTCTTCAATCATTGGAACCAATAAAGGTGTGGCCAAAGAATGAATTTTTACATTTTGTAGCCTGTGCTTTATCTTTTCTCTGTAAATATTGGATCGAATGGTAGCCTTGGTCGCGATTACGCCAATTTCCCTGTATGTTTTGGAAGCGACTGCCTCAACCAAAGGATCGACGACATTGACAAACAAGACTTTACCCTCGAAAAAATCAAGTAAGGTATTATAAGCTGCCGATGATGCACTATTGCAGGCAATGATGATCATCTTGCAATTTCGTTCCAGTAGAAACTTACTAATCTTTAAAGCGTAATAACGAATGGCATCTGCTGATTTATCGCCATATGGAAGGTGCGCAGTATCACCAAAATAGATTAAATGCTCATGAGGCAGAGCTTTTTGAATGGCATTGGTAACCGTGAGGCCACCAATGCCAGAGTCAAATATTCCTATAGGTTTATTTCGAGCACGATTTAGTTGCATTAATTATACGAATTACAACTAATTCTTAAATTCCCAGTTTTGCCTTTACCAATGAACTAACATCTGTTCCCGGATCTGCGTAAAGTACCAATCCAAGGCTTGAGTCGAATATATAGGTATAGCCGTTATCCGCAGCCACCTCTTTAATTGCATTGTTTATTCTTGTTTGAATAGGAGCAAGAAGCTCTTCGCTCTTATCAAAAATCTTTTGCTGGCTTGTTTGCTCAAATGTTTGCAATTTAGTCTCTTCCTCTTTCAACAACGCTGCTTCGGTTTCAATCTCTTTTGGTGATAAAAGTCCGTCCTGCTGCTTCTTTTGAAGATCAGTATATTTAGCTTGTAGTGTCGCGATCATATCTTGACCTTTCTTTTGCAGTTGCTTTTTAAGCGTTTCAATTTTTGCATTTGCTTCTTTGACTTCCGGTAACTGGCTGATTAATTCCTGAGAATTAATGTAACCGAATTTCTGTGCCTCAACGGAAAGTGTCAATGCCGCAAAAGCCACTGTTAAAAGCAATGATTTAAAAATCGTATTCATAATATCTAAAATTTTAAAAAAGTGTCTGTTATTTATAAGTTGATTCTATGCTATTTAGTAAAGTTATTTGATTCCAAGGCGTTTTTTCACCTCCGCAGTCTTGTCATAATCGTCCGAAACGAACAAGAGACCCGCAGAACCACCTTTATCAAATATTAAGTCATATCCTCGATCCGCAGCAAAGTCCTCAATTGCTGAGTAAACCTTATCCTGTATCGGTGAAACGAGTTCTTGTCTTTTAATGAATAAATCTCCTTCTGGTCCAAAACGGTTTTTCTGCATTTGTCGTACCGCTTTTTCTGCTTCCATAATCTCATCCTCTCTTTCCTTTTTCTGCTCTTCATTAAGCAATACTTGTTCTGCTTGATATTTGTTGTAAAGTGCCTTGATCTTATCGTACTCCTGAGCGATTTCCTGTCTCCATTCTGAAGCTACTCTATCAATCTCCTTTTCTGCAGTTTGGTAATCTACAAAACTTCCCAAAACTTCATTAATATCAACTATAGCTATTCGTTGAGCAGTAGAGGTAAAAGTCAAGAAAGCAATCATGGAAAATGCAACTAGTATTCTCTTTATCATAGTATTTATTTTAAAGTTCGGAGATCACATTGAAGTTCTATAATCCGATAGTGAGTCTCTAATAATATGGATATCAATGAATAAACGCTAAATACCCCTTTTTTCGGACGACAAATTTAATATTTCTATCTGTCCTTCGTAAGTTATGACTGACTTGTTCCGTTAAAAGTTTCTATTGTTAAATAATTGGATCAAAAACTTGCTTAATATACTTCTGATTAACAAACGTTTATATATTAAATACCATCAATTTTTGACTTTTTATTAACTTATTTTTAACCGATATCATATCATAAAAAAGCTGTTTTTACAACGACTTCTCCTCCACATAGCTCAATTTGCCGTAAAAACAGTGAATACTATGAACATGGATTCGCAATTTTATTAATTCAACGTATTTTTTAGTTGTATAGCTTATTTTTTAGTTTTATATTTGTTTTATGATACGACTATTCTACAAAGTCCTCCTACTATGCACCCCATTCATTGCCACTGCTCAATCGGATTTAAGAAACGCGGAAAAACACTTTAATGAAGGAAACTATCTCAAAGCCGTAGTGTCTGCGGAGCAATGCCATAGCAAAGACTCGTTAGAGATTTCTTGTGTGGAAATCTTAGCTAATGCCTTTAATAAATTGGGAGACCAGGCCAATGCAAAAAAGTACTTTCATAAACTGGAAAAACTGGATTCCACAAATTTGAATTCATACATTCAATTGGCCGCAATTTATGAGCAACAACAGCGACTACCCAGAGCAATCAAATATTATTCAAAATTGAATAATATGCTACCGGAAAATCCGATCTACTTTCGAAAAAATGCAAAACTCTTCGAATCCGTCAACGATAATCAGGAAGCATTCAGGTTATATGCTCAAGCTTTTAAGCTAAACCCAAGAGACATTTTGACGATCAAGGGTTTGGCTGAGCTTCTAATCGGAAACAATCAAATGATGGTAGCAGATAGCCTGATTTCAAGTGGTCTTGAAATGGATTCAGAAAATATTAGTTTGTACTATCTCCTGGCAAGATCGAAATACAAACAAAAGCAATACGACTCGGTAACGTTTATCCTGGAAGGGCTGAGAGGAAAGATCGATTTGAACAGCTATTACAACAAGCTATTAGGATATTCTTATCTACAAATTGATTCGGTAGAATTGGCCATTCAAAAACTGCAACTTGCACTGGTAGACGAACCAGAATCCGAGAAACTACACTATTATATGGCCACAGCCTACGAAAAACAAGAAAATGCGGAAGGCGCTTTGGATCACTATCAAAAAGCGGCACAATACGGTCGTAGTCCGGATTTGGATCTCTATCATAGGAATACAGCAAGGATAGCACACCAAGAGAATAAATATAAAATGGCAATTGCGCATTACAGAGATGCATTTAAATACAGTGAAGACCCTGTGATTCTCTATTATCTGGCATCCATTAGCGATTCGTATTATAAGGATAAATCGATAGCGATCAATTACTACCGACGATATATCAAGTCGGGACACTCCAACAATGAATATCAGGAATACGCCAATCGTAGATCCCGATACCTAAAAGAAATTCAGCATCAATCAAATTAATAAGATGAAACGACTTACAAAAGCAGAAGAGGAAATTATGCAATTGATCTGGGAGCACGGACCAACCACCGTAAGCGCTCTGATCGAGCATATGAACGCACCAAAACCGCCTCATAGCAGCATCTCATCAATCGTACGAATACTCGAAAAGAAAGGGTTCGTTGATCATAAAGCATATGGGAGAACCTATGAATATTTTCCAATCATTCAAAAGTCAGATTACTCGAAATTCTCCATTAAAAAGTTGGTTACTCAATATTTCGAAGGGAGTATGAATGAATTGGTCTCCTTTTTAGTCAAGGAAGATGATATTTCTCTGGATGATCTAAAAGAGTTGACCAAAAAATTTGACAACCAGAACGATGACAAAATCAAATAAACAACTATGAAAGGATTTAAGGGCATGTTATCTGTTACGTTGCAGGTCAATGGCAACATTCGTTCTTAAGCAATTTCAAAACAAAAAAAACAATGATGACCTATCTATTACAAGTAAGTACCTGTTGGATCGTATTTTACGGTATCTATCTTTTGTTTTTACGCAAAGAGACCTTTTTTGCGATTAATCGTTACTATTTATTGGGGGCGTTAATATCGGGGTTAGCCATCCCTTACCTAGGCGAACTTCTTCCCGCTAATCACACGTCGACTGAAGTTTACCAGGTCATGAACCAGATTACAACGACGGTAGAAGTATCAACCCTAACTGAGGATAAACCTTCCATTTTTACCTGGTCGAATTTTCTGACACTCATCTATTTGCTTGGTGTAATTTTGGTCTTTTCAAGATTTATATATGGTCTTTCTCGCATTTATGCCATATACAGGGATGCAGTCAAAATTAAAAAAGACAAATACACTTTGGTAAAATCAGATAAATACCATCTTCCATTTTCCTTTTTTCATTTCATTTTTATCAGCACCACATTACCACTTAATCGGGACATGGATAAGATTTTGAAGCATGAAGAACTTCACGCTAACCAATGGCATTCGCTGGATATAATAATCACCGAACTGCTCCAGATCTTTTTTTGGTTTAATCCGATACTGATCTTTTACAAATCAGCACTCAAACAATCGCACGAATTCCTTGCCGATGCATACGTCACCAAGGATCACAATAGAAATAGCTATGGCCAGCTATTGCTAAGGCAGTCGACCTCCGGACTTGAGATTGCCTTAGCTAATCATTTTTTTCATTCACAAATTAAACAACGTATCACCATGATGTACAAAGAAAAATCCAAACGGCCAGCTATGGTTAAGTATTTGGCAGCAATTCCTGTTTTAATTGCCATGCTTTTCATTTTCTCTTCCAATACTTCAGATGATCATATCGACAATCTAACTGAAAATGATTGTATGAATTTGGTCATTACGGAAAAAGGGGAAATGGTATTAGAGCATCTGGAAGTATCTCTTAAAACATTGTCATCCAGATTCGAAAAGGCAACCAAAAAATGTGTTCATATTGATATCGCAAACAGCATCGATTCAGATGTGTTATTGCCTATTTTAAAAGCTGCTGAAGAACACAATATTGAAGCAAAAGTCGTGCACGAAATGCAAGAACCTCGGCTTCAAATGATTAAGAAACTATCCAAATCCCCCACAATTGAACAGAATCAGTGGGTAGAAAATACTCAAAATAATGATCCAATTTTCAAAGTAGTCGAAGAGATGCCTAGATTTCCCGGTTGCGAAACTATGAGTGTAAGTGTAAGAGAAAAAGACGATTGTGCCAAATCCAAAATGTTGGAGTACATCTATAACAATTTGAAATACCCCACGACTGCTAAAATTCATAGTGTTGAAGGAATAGCGGTAATCCAATTTGTTGTTGAAAGAGATGGCTCAATTTCCAATGGCACTATTCTTCGCGACATTGGCGAAGGGTGCGGTGAAGAAGCACTTAGGGTAATAAACAACATGCCTAAATGGATACCTGGAAAGCAAAAAGGAAAAGAGGTTAGCGTAAAATTCACTTTACCCATTAGATTTAATCTTACGAATGACAACCCATCTGATGGTCTAAATAGCACAGTAACTGATGAATCGGCCACGGGTGAGAGTTCGAATAAAGCTAAAATCAAAAACACAAGCAACGTTGAGAGTGATGCGATTTTCAAAGTGGTAGAAGAAATGCCTCGATTCCCTGGATGTGAAACCGATGATATGTCATCAGATAAGAAAGAAGAATGCGCGAAAGGCAACTTACTGAATTTTATTTATGGCAATTTAAAATATCCAAAAGAAGCAAAAGAGAATGGTGTAGAAGGTATGGTAATAATCCAAATGATAATTGAAAAGGACGGCACTGTATCTTCGACTCAAATATTACGAGAGCCTGGATTTGGAACTGGAATAGAAGCAAAAAGGGTAATTGATATGATGCCTAAGTGGATACCGGGCAAACAAAAAGGACAAAATGTACGTGTGCAGTACTTAATTCCTATAAAATATAAATTGGAAGGAGGATTAATTACCACAAGCAAAAATAAAAGAGGTTATGCAGCCACTCTGCTTAGAGAAGATTTTGTTGAGACAAAAAACCTTCAAGATCTTCTTCAGAAATTGGATCTATTTAAGGATTGTCATTCATCGAGTTATACAAGAATGGTGCATATTCGGAAAGGTGTAGATGCCTCAGTTAGCCCTGTGAAGAGAACTGAAACTTTCAGTGAGGAAGCTTTAAAATTCGTTCGTCAGGCAAAATCAGGTGACAAATACTTCTTGGAAGAATTCAAATGCCAGTGCCCAGGTGATGACGTCCCTAAAGACTATAATGCTTTAACAATTAATATTAAATATTCCAACGATAAAAAAGAGCATGTTTCCAAGGAAGTTGATAGAATTCCGTTATTCCCAGGCACCAAATCAAAGGATGAATCCACAAAACAACTTCTGAATTTTGTCTTCAGCAATGTAACTTATCCAAAAGACGCTGCTCAAAATAACATAGAAGGAACGACCATCGTGAAATTTATTGTAGATGAAAATGGATTCATTCAAAAAGCGAAACTTGGCAAGTCTCTCGGTTGGGGTATTGATGAAGAAGTCCTCGAATTAATGGATAAAATGAAATCCATGGATGACTCCTGGACTCCTGCTCTTGTTAAAGACGAGCCGGTCGCTTACGAATACATACTACCGATAAAATTCAAATTACAGGACGACCAAATTCAGGAAGCAGAATCTCGCGAATTAGAGGTGCAACAAATGAGTATTCGTCCCAATCCTTCGAATGGAAATTTCACATTAATATTTGATCTTAAAGATAAAACTCCAGCAGATATTATTTTCTATTCGGTTACAGGTCAGACATTACGATCCCTAAAAGGTGTAGATATACCGTTCAATCAAACAATAGATCTTACCGAATTCAAAAACCAAACAATCTTCATGAATATCGTTCAAAAAGACAAGGTGTATACAGATAAGATCTTCTTAAATTAAGTTCGTTAAAACACTGAAAGAAGCTCTGAATTGAAAATATCAGGGCTTTTTTTAATTTTTTGACGTAAAAATGGGTTGATGAAGGTAGATTTGGAAATGTGGAGATAAAATCCAATATTTACATATTAGATTTATTTTTAATGTGTTTGGCACTGAAAACATGTTGCTTCAATTAAAATCATACACTTGAAAGGGTTAAAAGACAGTTATTTTCATCAGGGATTACGCTCAAAGCTTATCTCTACTCTTCGTCAAAAAGGGATTCGTGATGAACGTATTTTAAGTGCATTCATGCATATTCCCAGGCACTTCTTTTTGGATAGTGCTTTTGCAAAATGGGCGTATACAGATGTAGCCTTTCCTATTGATTCTGATCAAACGATCTCACAGCCCTATACCGTTGCCACCCAAACCGACCTCTTACAAATTACTGGAAAAGAAAAAGTTCTTGAGATCGGCACCGGTAGTGGTTTTCAAGCATCTGTATTAGCGTATTTAGGTGCTAAAGTCTATACCATTGAACGTCAAGAAAAACTGTTTCACAAGACAAACAAATTACTACAGTTATTGGGCTTTGGTAGAATTCGTACTTTATTAGGCGATGGTTATAAAGGATCCCCAAGATTTGCCCCTTTCGATCGTATATTAGTCACTTGTGGAGCTCCTTTTGTACCTCAGGATTTGCTTGATCAGCTAAAAATTGGTGGTATAATGGTCGTGCCAGTTGGTGCAGGAGATGTCCAACGCATGGTTCGAATCACAAAAAAATCTCCTACAGAATACAACAAAGAAGATTTTGGTGCTTTTAAGTTTGTTCCATTCCTTGAAGGCATAAATAAGCTCAAATTATGAAATGCCTTGTCGATTGCACATCGGCGAGCTGCATATCTATCGTCTAAAAATAGTGCAATCTTTTAGTGTGTTATGAATGCTTAATGGTTTCAGCATCCCAATTCAAGTGTTTCTAAACCTTTTCAAAATCATCTTAAAGCATAAAATTAATGAGCAACATCACCTCGCACAGTGATCGTATCCTTTTGATTTTCAACGTTTTTTGATTACCTTAGCTCTTGGTATTGGGGCTTGTTCGTGTTTTTTAAAATTACCAATTTTTATCATACGTATCTGTTTGACAGGTATGATGTTCTGTAGTTTCTCTTTTGTGTTGACAATAGAAGTAATTGCAAGGGAAATATAAAATCCATGAAATCCTGCAATATTCAGAAGGTACAATTGAATGTTTTTCTGTCGTCAAAATTTTTTTTCAAATATTTTTTGCGATCAATAGCAGTTAATTATTGAACATTCAATGACTTACATGAATTAGTTAATTAGGAGTATTAAGTTAAGAGGTAAAATTGATGTTTTAGGCACAATTTTTTCTGAATTATAAAGCTATGGAGCAAGAGTTCACAAAAATCTATTTTAAAACCATAATTCAGGGAAGACTTGAATTTGGAACGGCCAAAAGTTTTGAGAAGGTAAGTAAAATGTTCATTATTCGAGCAGAGAGCTATTTTAAAAACCAGATCATCTTTACAGCTGAAGAGTTATTTGATGAAGACAAGCTTACCCTGGAAATTCCACGTTACGTAGGTCAGATTTCGGAAAAGGTTTATAAAAATACAATTAGCCTGCTGGATTATTGCTCCCAATTTGCCATTGCAGGTTCTATTCGTGCGTGGATGTCGGACAGTGGAAAAATTATGCACTATAACTTAATGGAACCTACAAGTGACAAGGCGGCAGTTCAATCTTTTTTAAAAGGAAGAAAATTAGTTAAAGAAGAAGGTAGAGAGCAAGAAGCAATAGCGGCACTGAGCAAAGCCATAGAAAAATATGATCGTCACGCACAAGCATATGAAAGAAGAGCGAAAGTGTGTTTTCGAATGAAAAATTATCATGATGCAGCACGTGATTATACGAAGGCAATAAATATCGACCCTACAATACCAACCGCTTACTTTGGCCGTGCAAGGGTCCATATGATCAACAAAGATTGGGAGTCTGCCATTGATGATTTTAACAATACACTGAAAAAATCAATAGCACTGCAACCAATTTATTGGAAATCCAGGAAATTAAAAGCCGAATGCCATATCAAATTAAAGCAGTGGGACTTGGCAGAGTTTGATCTAAAACTATTTTCAAATCGAAAATTTGGTCCAGACGATATCAATAACAATTTTGTCCGTTGGTCTCTTTATCAATATGGCCTGATCTTAAATCGAAAAGGAGAATATAATGATGCTCTTGTTCAATTCAATAAAGCATTGGATATTCCACCAGTCGACAATAAAGACGTTAAAGACGCGGAGATTCTTCTGGTAAGAGGTCTGGCTAAAAAGGAAGCTGGTAAAAATGGCTATATAAAGGACATTAAAGATGCTGCCAAATTAGGTGATAAAAAGGCCAAAAATCTATTGAGCGAAATAGCTTAACTTTGGTGCTAGTTTACTGCTTTTCATTCTCTATTATTGCGCAACTTTCTGACCGGATGATGTGTTTCATCTGGTACTAATATTTAAAAAGTATGCATGACATAGAACCCTATTATAAATGGAGAGAATATTACATCGCGTCAGAAGACCGGGAATCACCTTTTCATGGAAGGGAATATGACGAATTTACATTTTCCAATAAGGTTTATAATTATTTCATCCACCCGCAATGGGACGATTTTGGATCACAAACCTTGTACTCGAAAATTCTTTTTGTCGATTATCAAGACGGTCTGGCATTGATAGAATTAATTGGTGAATGGAACGATTGTCTCAACAATGACATCATGTTTCTCAAACGAGAATTAATCGATCATCTGCTTAAAAGAGATATCAATAAATTTATTGTTTTCTGTGATAATGTGCTCAATTTTCATGGGGATGACGACAGCTACTATGAAGAATGGTATGAAGATGCCAATGAAAACGGTGGATGGATCTCATTTGTAAATCTCCAGGACCATGTCATGAAAGAAATGGAAGGATTTCAAATTCAATATTATATTAATCTTGGACCTAATCTTAACAACATCAATTGGAGACATAAAACACCCGCAATGGCTATAGCCCAAATCGTAAATATTCTCAATACTTCTGTAAAACAACTCCGATACTGATGCATAAATCGGGTTTTGTCAATATCATAGGAAAGCCAAATGTAGGTAAATCAACCTTGATGAATGGTCTGTTGGGAGAACGCATGTCCATTATCACAAGCAAGCCACAAACGACCCGGCATCGGATTCTGGGTATTTTTAACGATGAACAGCATCAGGTAATTTTTTCTGATAGCCCGGGCTTAATCGAAGATCCCTCGTATGGCATGCATGAATCCATGAATCGTTTTGCCTACTCCAGTTTTGAAGATGCGGATATATTACTTTTTGTACTTGATCTTTTTGAAGATTATGAAGGAGATGAAAAAGTCATAGGTTTGTTAAAACAAGCTACAGTGCCCAAATATTTAGTCATAAATAAGATTGACCTAGATAAGGATGGAAAGCTGGAAGCGCTAAAATCAAAGTGGGAGTCCATTCTCAAATTTGATAACGTTTTTGAGATTTCCGCGTTAGAAAAAATTGGGCTGGAAGAGTTGAGAACTACCATTTTGGACCAACTTGAAGAAGGTCCGGCATATTATCCAAAAGATCAATTGAGTGATAAGAATGTCCGATTTTTTGTGAGCGAAATCGTAAGAGAATGCATTCTGCAACAATACAAACAGGAGGTTCCCTATTCGTGCGAAGTGATCATCGATGAATACAAAGAGAGTGAAAAAAATGGCAAACCGTTCGCTCACATCTATGGAACCATCTATGTAGCCCGAAAAACTCAAAAATCCATTCTCATTGGAAAAGGTGGATCTGCCATCAAAAAATTAAGTACCGAATCCAGAAAAAAAATCGAGGCTTTCGTTGATCATCCCATCTTCTTACAAATGAATGTTAAAGTCAGAGAGAATTGGAGAGATGACGAGCGGCAATTAAAGCATTTTGGATACTAAAAAAGGCATGACAAGATCATTCTCCTGTCATACCTGAAGCAATATGGGGTTTTGAGGCCCCAGAACCAATCTATAAGTCTTTTTTAAATCTTCTTTCTTATTCTGATGTTTTTTCGGATTCGGCCAATAATTCTGGATTCCCGTAGAGTGTCACACTATGTCTTTCGTGAGATGGACATTCAAAAGACTCAGAAGCATAAAACGAACTTCGGTATTTAAGATTACCCGTCACAGCTACTTTTTCTACCTTGTATTGTTCAGCAGTAATTCTTGAATTATCGAGTATATTGACACTCAGGCTTTTCCCTGAGCCTAAAAATGTGATATCATTATCCCCACCGATATTACAGGACAAATTTTCTACATCTACATACACTTTTATATCATCATAAGACATTCTGCCACTAAAATTCAATTCCATATCCTTTTGCTTAAACCCCTCTATCTTGAGCGAACGTAACCCTTTGGCTTGCAACGAATTCAACTTAGGTGTTTTTATTTCTAATATTACATTTTTGTCAATTCTATTATTAACGATTAAGCTTGTCGTACCATCAGTTACCACTTTTTCAATTTTTTCGATTTCATTTTTATGACCTTTTACAAGAACCTGTGTTTCTTCACCGTAAGATATGGAGGCATTTATTTTCCCATCTATATTCAAATTCTCAAGTGATTCTGTTTCAATGATGCGCTCTGCTCTGTATTCTTTATCCCACCCTACAGATGCCAAACCGTCATTTGTCATGGTCCATGTATATTTTTCCAAATGATAGGGTCGGATACCATCACGGAAATACCCCATGTGCCATATCTTATCCGCTGTAGATTCGTCAAAAGCTATATCACTGCCTTCTGGTACGTGAATTTTGTAATGAATGTGCTGAGCTCTAAATTTGCTTCCTCGAACTATTTTAAAGTCTTGCGGGATCATCAATACATTGTCTTTCAACGTATGTCTGGCATCTATTCGCTTCACCAGGTTTTGAGCATGCGCAGTACTTTTACCGTGCGAATGAATTATAGTTTCGACCATTATCTTATCCGATTTACTTTTCACCACATCCAGATGAACTGAACTGCTTATTAAGCCTCCTTTTGCAAACTGAAGATTATGAAAAGGTGAACTGATAATGCCATTTGATTTTTGATATCTCGTAGGCATTCTTCTGATCATCAAGGTTTGATCGGAACTACTGTACTCAGATACAGTTGTTACGTCGGCTTCATGATTAAAACTCATTCCTGTTCCAAACCCTGTCAGCAGTGCTATCACAAAAGCAGCTACCCATCCCAGTCTAAGGTTTGTTCTCCACTTTTCAGGAATACGGTACGAAGAAAACCACCGTGTAATAAGAAGCATCAATCCCAGAATGGGAATGGCTATGGTTGTGAATACGGCCAATCCACCTATTGAAGAAAATAGTAGTGGCGATGGCCCAATATAATTTAAGAAAGGAATCATACTGACATAGGAAATGATCCATGCCGCCCATAAAACGCCCAACACAAGTAACATAATACCTAGAAATAGGGAGAAAAATGGTTTGATGATTGCCTTGAGTACTTTTACGATTCCAAGGATTAGTTTTCCAATTAAAGAAATCCCTTTCGAAATCGCTTTCCCTGGCGAAAACGATCTTGATCTAAATTTTTTTTTTTGATCCGAGATCTTTGCTCATTTCTGAAATCTTGTCGGACAATTCGTTCAGCTCATCTTCTATCGTACGTGCGATGTTACTAACAGTTGCCGGTTCCCCTCTCATTTTCAGCTTATCCCCGGCAGTTTTTGCCTCTGGAACAATTGCCCATAAGATTGGGTAAAGTATAATTGGTATTCCTCCAATAAATATCAATCCGAGGAATAGTAATCGAATCCACATAGGATTTTCAATTCCAAAGTATGCAGCGATACCACCGCAAACTCCTCCAATTACCTTTTCTTCTGGATCACGATAAAATCGCTTTCCGGTCTTGATATGCCCATAACGCTCTTTGAAAGACTTTTTATCTCGGCTAAATTCTTCCTCAACATCATCGTCATAAGGTTCCGCACCAAAGTCTTCCGGTCGCCCCATTACCTTTATTACAGCATCCAATTCCTTCATACCGATAATAGCTTTTCCATTCAAAACTTCGGTAAAGAGCTCTGCCATTCTGGCTTCGATATCATCCAGGATCTCTTCACACCCATCTGAGTCAGCAAAATGTCTTTGGATAGCAGATAAATATCTATTTATGTGATGGTACGCATCGTTATCTATTGTGAATGGATACCCTCCTAGATTTACGTTCAAGATCTCATTCATTTGTTGTTAGTTTTATTGTTGACTGATTAACAGCATGATTTAATTCATTCCAAGTATCCAATAAACCCTCAAGAAAGGTTTTTCCTTCTTTGGTAATGTGATAATATTTCCTTGGTGGCCCCGATTTTGATTCCTTCCAGGTATAATGGAGCAGGTTGGCATTTTTGAGCCGATTAAGCAATGGATAAAGTGTGCCTTCTACGACTATCAACTTAGATTCTTTCAGCTTTCCAATGATGTCGGATGGATAAGCTTCTTTCTCTGAAATGATAGACAATACACACAGCTCCAATACTCCTTTCCGCATTTGTGCCCTCGTGTTTTCTATTTTCATAATTATAATTTAAACTATTTACCATTAACTATGATTGGTCCTGCTCAATGTTAGATAAACATGTTTTTTTTATTGATTTAACGCACTTGAATGTTTTGACTAATTTTCGATACTTTTTTGACTTTCACAATTTCACTTTCCTCTTTTTTAATCTTCACAATTTTATTTTCTACTTTTTTAATCTCGACTCGCTTCACATTGCTATCAGACGAGTTTTTCTCACTTAACGAATGAATGTAATTCGTGCCCGCACAACTAATGAGGGCAAGGGTGAAAATCAAAATGTATCTTCTTAGTATCACGATTTTTGTAGTGTCTATTTATTCAAATGATAAAACAAATGTAGAAAATTATATAGTACCATGCAATACATAGTACTATTTTTTTACACAGTACTATATGAATAGCCTCATATCTTCGATAAACAGACACAAAGAATCAATAAAAGAAAATTGATGAAAATTGATGTGAAACAGAGTCTAAGAAAAACTATCTATCCTTTATATATCCCAAAACATACCCCAGCCATTCCTCTCCTTTCTCAATCATAGGATAATGTCCACATTCTTGAATAATCCTAAGCTTCGCGTTTTGAATGATGTCCTCCAATTTATAAGCCATTTCAACAATTGCCACCGGATCATTTTCAGCCCAAAGAATGTGAAATGGAAGCGTACTATCTTTCAAACCTCCTATCCACCGATCATAATTCTTATAGCGTTGATCAATGTAACGCGTGATCGTTGACAACACTTTTCTACCATGATTACTTGTAAGTAACTCCCAATGCTCTTGCATGCTCTCCTTATCATACGCGTTTTTATCAAACCAAATGTTCTTCATATTTCCATGAAACGTCTTAGCCGTGCTTAATTGAGCTACGATATTTCCAATCCATGGATTCTTCAATAATCGCTGAATCACCCGTAATTTGGACATATCGATCAGCATAGAACCATTACAGAGTGTAATCGATTGTAAATCAATACTCTTATCCCCTTCATTGTGTCGGGCGATCAATTCTGTTGCTACACTTGTACCATAATCATGAGCCACAATATGAATTTTCTTCGTTTTTAAAAATTGATAAAGAGCTATGGTAAGATCCGCTTGATCGGTAAGCTGGTATCCATTTTGAATTGGCTTGGCTGAGTATCCAAACCCTAAAAAATCATGAGCCACTACATGATATTCTTGTGGGATAGAATCAAACAAATGTGCATAATCCAAAGAACTCGTCGGATATCCATGCAAAAAACATATACAGTGGTCCGTAGAACCGGGTCGATACCGGTAATAAATTTCATTTCCTGCTATTTCTACTTTTTTAGTTTCTACCATTTTCCAAACGCATTGAAGTCTTAAAATTTTATTATCTAATCTGTTCACTCCGTCTAAGACATTAAAATTAACTATCTTTTGGCAATCTATTAAAGCAACTTAAATACATTGCTCATGGCTCAGTTTAATTTAAATGTAAACGGTCAGACGAAGACCGTAGATGTCGATGGCGACACCCCATTACTTTGGGTTCTCAGAGACAATCTAAATCTAGTTGGCACCAAATATGGTTGCGGGATAGCTCAATGTGGTGCATGTACTGTGCACCTTGATGGCGTTGCAATTCGTTCGTGCATTCTTCCCGTTTCCAAGGTAGAAGGAGAAATAACCACAATCGAAGGATTGTCGCAAGATGGATCTCATCCGGTACAAAAAGCCTGGAAAGAACATGATGTTCCGCAATGTGGTTATTGTCAATCGGGACAGATCATGACAGCTGCCGCATTTCTCGAAGAAAATAAGTCTCCTACAGAAGATGAAATAAAAGATGCCATGCACGGAAATATCTGTAGATGTGGAACTTATTTGAGAATCCGAAAAGCAGTAGAAACTGCTTCAAAAATGTAAGAGATGAAAGAGAAGAAAACAATAAACAGGCGATCTTTCTTTAAGATCACTACAATGGCCGGCGGTGGTATGGTACTCGGATTTTCCATGTTTGGCTGCAAACAACCACAGGAAATAGCTGAAGCTCTTGAGATGCCCTCCGAGTGGTACGACATCAACGCCTACCTCAAGATCGGAAACAACGGTGTGGTAAGCATTTACTCTCAAAACCCGGAAATAGGCCAAAACATAAAGACTTCAATGCCCATGATCGTGGCGGAAGAGCTTGATATCGACTGGAAAAAAGTAGTAGTAGAACAAGCTGGACTTAATACTGATTGGTATAAAAGACAAGTAGCCGGAGGAAGTCAATCCATTCGCCAGGGATGGGAAACATTGCGAAAAGCGGGAGCAACAGCACGCCAAATGTTGGTCAACGCAGCTGCTCAACAATGGAACGTAGACCCTTCAACCTGTACTACAAATGATGGAGTAATCACTGGCCCAAACAATGAAACAATGGGCTATGGAGATGTAGCCTCTGTAGCTTCGACCATGGAGGTTCCAGAGGAGGTTCCATTAAAAAGCAATGATTCCTTTAAGATCATCGGAAAGAGCAAGAGCAATGTCGAGATTGATAATATTATAACTGGGAAACCATTATTTGGTATTGACACCAAAAGAGAAGGAATGCAATATGCTGTTGTCATGCGGCCACCTGCTTTTGGTCATAAATTGGTCTCATTTGATGATAGCGAAACAAGAAAAGTAAATGGTGTAAATGACGTCATTCGATTTGGAAACAAGATAGCTGTTTTGGCGGATGGAACGTGGCCCGCCATGAAAGGTAAAAATGCATTAAAAGCGGAATGGGAAGAAGACACCAAATATGAAAGCACATCCGAACATGACAAGGAATTGCTCAGTCTTTTGGATAAGAACGAAAACGAACTGATGCGAAATGACGGTGATGTGGATAAAGCCTTCAATGAAGCGGATGAGGTCATTACCCGAGTATATGAATCTCCATTTCTACCGCACAACTGTCTCGAACCCATGAATTTTTTCGCAGATGTTAGAGAAGATAAGGTAGAATTGTATGGCCCTATTCAAACTCCGAACTGGGCAAGATCCAGGGCAGCTAAAATTATAGAGCGAGATGAAAAAGACTTCGAAGTTGGCATGAGTAGAATGGGTGGTGGATTTGGAAGAAGGCTCTATGGAGATTTTTCAGATGAAGCAGCAGAAATATCCTCTATTGCCGGCAAACCAATTCAAGTAGTATTTACGCGAGAAGACGACATGACTGCCGGAACCTATCGACCAGCAATCAAATATAAAATTGAAGCCTCAATCAAAGACAACCAGATTACAGGCTATAAATTATCTGAAGCAGCTATCAACAGTAATATGTATGGGCTGATTCCTAATTTTTTCCCTGCGGGAGCAATTCCTAATCTGCAAATTAAAGGACATAATTATCAAAGTAATATAACCACTGGTGCATGGAGAGCACCGTATACCAACTTCCTGGCATTTGCAGAACAAAGTTTTTTTGATGAAGTAGCAGAAAAATTGGGCAAAGATGAAGTTGAATTGAGATTGGAACTGCTTGAAAACGCGAAACCTGCAGCGGAAGCGGATGAAAAAATAGAATATTCTCCCGCTCGAATGCAGGGCTGTATACGTTTGGCTGTCGAAAAATCGGGATGGGGCAAACAAAATGGTGACGTTTATCAAGGTATCAGCGCGTACTATTCGCATAATACCCATGTAGCGGAAATTGCAGATGTAGTTATGGAAAATGGTGTGCCTGTTATCAAAAAAGTTACGTGTGCTGTGGATTGTGGCATTGTGGTAAATCCGGAAGGTGCAATCAATCAGGTAGAAGGCGGTATCATTGATGGAATCGGTCATGCGCTCTATGGCGATCTAACGTTTGAAAACGGGAAGCCTATGGCCAGCAATTTTGATAAATACAGATTGATTCGAAATGCAGAGGCTCCGGACATCAATGTACATTTTGTGGATAGTAAGGAAGACCCAACCGGATTGGGTGAACCTTCATTGCCTCCTGCTGGCGGTGCAATAGCAAATGCCATTTATAAAGCTACCGGAAAACGTATGTATAAGCAACCTTTCATTCAACATACGGAAATACTTGGATAGAAAAAACAAGTATGCCATACTAATATTGGCCGCGGGAGAATCAAAAAGACTCGGACGTCCCAAGCAGTTAGTTCGTTGGAAAAATACAACACTGCTCAACCATACCATAACATCGGCTTTAGCAACAAAAAAAACCGATGTTATGGTAGCTCTTGGCGCTCACCACTCCATAATATTGCCAACACTAACCGGGAATATTTCCATTCTTAAAATTAAAAACTGGAATGAAGGAATGGGCGCTACGATGTCCAATTGCTTCAACCAATTTTCCTTCGAAGCGTACCAGGGTATTATTATAAGTGTATGTGATCAACCCTATATTTCTGAGGATGTATTCTCTGACCTGATACATCGCTTTGAAATGGGGCGAAAGACCATCATCGTTTCTAAATACGATAATGGCATGGGGCCACCGACATTATTTTCAAATACCTATCTGCCTAAACTTAAAATTCTAAAAGGAGACGTGGGAGCAAAATCCCTGATCCGTCAAAATATGACCGAAGTAGATAGTATTCTATTTGAGAAAGGAACTATTGATATTGATCAAATAGAAGATATACAAAAGTTACAATCCTAGGAATTGGATGTTTTTTTGAGTTGGTCAATCGTTTTATCAAAATAGGCGACACAAGTGCTGCAAACTTCAAAAGAAACATTCAATTTATCGGATATAAGATTGGAATTTAACGCTTTGTCTACTTCCATCCATCCAATTGCAGAATTGATATAAACCTTGTTACAATTGCTGCACATCGGAGTGCCTTTGGTGATTCCAAGATAGAATACCTCTCTAGCCAGCGCTTTTTTTCTCGATATCTCCCGAAGCAATCGAGTGCTAATCTTAAGAAAGTCTTCTTTTTCCGGTTCAATCGTCATATTCATAAACCTCAACACCTGAGAGTCGTCGCATCTAAAATTGATATCGACTGCTTTTTGGGTAGATCGAACACCTTCAAATAATTGCCGATAAAGAGATTTTAATTTTTCCGCACCAATGAAACTCCAAATCGATTTGCCATGCACTGAGTATTCCAAAGAAGCTGCATCGCTTTTTTGGGCAAAAGAGTTGAATTCAGAATTCGTCTCTATCACTTTATCAGAGCTATCAATGACATACGTGAGTACAGGGTTCATTAATTACGTTATTCAATTTAGTCTATATTTTAATCACTCCATTGAATCTAAAAGTAATAATAAAACCAATGCTGTAGGATAAAACTTTCTTATGAATACAGGCATATTCTACCTGAATCATAAATACATCAAGCCATCAGGACATTTTCCAAATGCCAATCAAAAAAAATCGTTAAAACAAATACGCTTAGAATTCTGCGCTACCAGGATATCTTGGAAAAGGAATTACGTCTCTGATATTGGCCATTCCTGTAACAAATAAGACCATTCGTTCAAAGCCGAGTCCATATCCTGCATGAGGACAAGTTCCAAACTTTCGTGTATCCAAGTACCAGGACATTTCTTCTTCGGGAATATTCATCTCTTTCATACGATCAAGCAATACATCAAACCGCTCTTCTCTTTGAGATCCACCAATAATTTCACCTATACCCGGAAAAAGAATATCCATAGCCCCTACGGTTTTGTCATCATCATTGAGTCGCATGTAAAATGACTTAATCTCTTTTGGATAATCGTAAAGGATTACAGGCTTCTTAAAATGCTTTTCTACCAAAAACCGTTCATGCTCAGACTGGAGATCAGCACCCCACTCTTCTATCACAAATTGAAACTTCTTCTTTTTATTCGGTTTACTGTTCATCAATATCCGAATCGCTTCCGTGTAGCTTACACGTTCAAAATCATTGGCTAAGCAGAATTCTAGTTTCTCGATCAATGCCATTGGCGATCTTTCATTCTGAGGTTTTGATTTTTCCTCATTTTGAAGTCGAGCATCTAAAAACTCAAGATCTTCCCGATTATGATCCATTACATACTGAATGATATATTTCAACATGTCTTCCGCAAGATTCATGTTGTCCTCAAGATCACAAAAAGCCACTTCCGGCTCAATCATCCAAAACTCAGCCAGGTGTCTGGAAGTATTGCTATTTTCCGCACGGAATGTAGGACCGAAAGTATACACTTCACTTAAAGCCAACGCTCCCAATTCAGCCTCCAACTGTCCGGATACCGTTAGGTTTGTAGGCTTATCAAAAAAGTCCTTTTTGAAATCTACTTGACCGTCTTCTGTCATTGGCACATTATCCAAAGGCAAGGTCGTCACCTGAAACATTTCACCTGCTCCCTCCGCATCACTTCCGGTAAGAATTGGTGAATGCATGTAAAAGAAGCCTCGATCGTTAAAAAACTTATGAATTGCAAATGCTGCGCTGTGTCTGATTCTAAATATTGCACCGAATGTATTCGTACGGAATCTCAAATGAGCAATTTCACGCAAAAATTCTAGTGAGTGTCTCTTCGGCTGCAGAGGATATTGAACAGGATCTGATACTCCATGAATGGTTACTTCCTCTGCCAATACTTCGATCCTTTGCCCACGTCCTTGAGACTCCACAATCTCACCTTTAACAGATATCGCTGCACCTGTTGTGATTTGATTCAAAAGAACCTCATCCATCGCCTCAAAATCTACGACCACTTGCAAACTTGCCAGACAAGAACCATCATTCAAATTCACGAAACGATTACTTCTAAACGTTCTTACCCATCCACTAACCGTTACCTTTTCACCGGAATTTCCGGATTCAATCAAGTGCTTAATTTTAACACGCTTTGACATAAGCCTATAATTTTAAATTTTGGAACCGCAAAGGTAGTATTCAACACCTAATATTAAAGGAGAAGCGAGCGAAATTTCATAATTATCTTAAGGTCTTCATAACTAGTAACAGCTTCTAATTCTACTTTGAGACATTTCCACTTATCCGCAACAAACGCAAAGCATTGCACAAGGATTACTAAGTTCATGGATGTACAGAACAAAACTTTGTGAAATCTTTGTAAAACCTTTGTGCATTATTGTGGTTAAAAAGTCAACGTAATATATGGCCAAAACTATAATGCCCTAAAGTAGCTACTAATTCACTTCTTCTTTTTTATGATCTGGACTTTTTGTATTCAGATGGAGTAAGACCCGTATATTTTTTAAAAGCTTTATTAAAAGATGTACGATTATTAAAACCAACCTCATAGGCCAGTGTATTGATTCTATCTATTTTTACTATAAGTCTTTTAGCTTCTTCTATACGATAGCTATTGATGAATTCAGAAAAGTTAAGGTTTCCATTTTGGTTTATTATTTGTGAAAGTTGATGAGGAGAAAGGGACAACTCCTTTGCCAGGATTGGCAGCTTTAATTCATTGTTTTTAAATGACTTGGTGGAAAGTAAATGTTCTTCTACTTTCTTATACATTCGTTTTGATAGATCTTTAGTGAGCGTACCCGTCTGGTATTTGGACGAATCTAATTTTATTCCATTGAATAATTTGCTCATTCTCAGACCCAAATATCCAATGGTGTATATAAATATGGAATACCCCAGCGCTATAAAGACATCTGATAATTGTGTTGAATAACCAAGTAAAATAGTTGCAAAATACATAATATGGAAAACAACAAATAGAGAAAAAGACCAAAATATAACACCGAACCAATGCCTTGAATATAACAGGCTTAAATTATAATTGTCTTCCAATTTTCTCATATGCTTATACGACACCCATGAATAACAAATGAGAGATATCAAACCTAGTAAGGGCAAAAGAGCAGCGTTTACAAATCCATCGTGCCAATTGGCGATCACCTCCAACTTGTCTTTGGCATTCGTAAAATAATAAGGCAAGTACCAACATATAACCAATATAAATGGAAGAAAATGTATTCGATCATTCATGGATGGTTTATTCGAACCATTCTTGATATTTTTCAAATACATATAAAATAATGGACCGTAGGCATAAATAAAAGGAAGGCTTACTCCGAGCAAATGTGGATAGGTTTCATACAGCTTGGTCCAATAGACTAACGTATCCAAGATTGAAATTGAAAACAAACAAATCATAACGGCTAAAAACAAGTTGCTCTGATTTGCTGAATTTTGCGCAAATAGAATTACCGACAACAAAACTCCCTGAAAAGCTATACCGACAAAAATAATTACCCAAATATTATCTATCTCCATATTCGAATCTCAAATAAAACCATGACGTGCGAATAAGTTGTCAACTATTATAAATATTGACAAGTATTTGGCCTCCTCTAAATATGTTTGATGCATACTTCGTAATGCTTAACACATGCTAAAATAATTTAATTGACCTATACCTTGTAACTAAAACAAAATGAAATGCATGAACAACGAATAAGAAGAAAAACGCTAATTCCATTAATAATAAATTTCCTGCCAAATGATTAAGTCAAAAACCTATTCTATGAAAGAAGATATTTTGACCGGTATACTTCTTGGAGTCGTCATTTCTATGGGCACGCAAATACTAACCTTTCTAGGGCTGGGCTTATCCAACAACTTTGTACTATTGACTTATGTATGTGTTTTTATTTTCATTCTAGTTGCCCAGCGAAAGCATTGGCATAAAACAAAGGATAAGATTCCCTTTTGCAAGGCACTTCTTACGGTCATAGTCATAATTATCATTTCGAGGTATATATTTCAAACCTACATGTACATATATGTAACTTTTATAAATACCAATTGGATCCAGGAAGTATCTGAATACTGGACCCAATTATTGCAAGAGTCAAATACTCCTCAAGAGGCTATCGGTCGTCAAATCCAAAATTTTAAGCGTGCATATCTTCCGGCAAGGATGTTCACCATCGAAATACTTAGGTATGGATTTAGTCAAATCGTATTAGGTTTTATGGCATCTCTCTATTTTATTTTCAGAAAACCTCATCACAAAAACATTCATGCATAAAAGATGGAGTTCTCTAATTCATTACCCAAATCTGCTAAAAGAACCTTTTAAACATCTTAATCATGAAAAAAATTTCGATCGAATTATACTATGGAGCATTAATAGGAACAGGAGTATTTATTTGGTTAATCCTAGAATTCCTGTTTGGGTTGCATGACAAACACCATAATATTTTCACCAAAGTCACCCATTTTGTTTTGCTCATTCCGACAATTGGTATTTATAAAGGTATTTTCAAAAAGAAGAAGTCCAGAATTAAGAATCCTTTCTCCTTCAAACAGGGATTTTTGACAGGAGCATCTATTTCAATAATCTATACGGCTATTGCTGCCTTCGGCCAATTGTTTTATCATAAGCTTGTAAATAAGCGATACTTTGAATTTATGATTCAACAAAGTCGGGAAAAAGGTATACCGCTGGAAGATGCACAAAGTTATTTCAACACCTCAAATTATGTGCTAAGTGTAATAGTCACTTACTTTCTATTTGGTGTTATTATAAGCATCATTGTAAGCACCTTTGCTAGAAGAGCGTAGCTATTAAAGCGGATATTAGTTCATTTTACACAAATGCTTTTAGAAAAAGCCTCTTCCGATAATAACCGAAAGAGGCTCAAAACATAGTATTTTGAATCTATTCACTCTTCAAACTTTGACATTTAAAGTGTCAATTAAAGAGAACATTATATTTATTGTTTTATAAATTTCTTGGTCAATACTTCTTCTTCCGTTTCTATCGAAATCATATAAATACCAGGCCGGAAAGTAGAAACATCAACTTGAGTTTGTTTGGCATTCACTTTTTGATTATTCATCAATCTTCCTGTGATATCAACAATTTTAAGTGTAGTTATTTCATCTTCGGAGGAAATAGTCAATTCTGTAGTTGCAGGATTTGGATATGCATTAAACCCATCTTCATCAAAATTATTGGCTAATTTACCCTCAGTCATTGATTTCACCTCTTTTATGGTCTGAACAGGACCTTGAGCCAGTCGAGCACCAGAGTTTATTCCTGTTATGGTCACTTCATCGATATAGACCCGATCCGCATTTGCACTTGCGTCACACTGAATTCTGAAGTCAAAACCAGAGTTAAAACTAAAGTCCGAAGCATTTAAACTAACAGTAGCTACATAAAATGAATTATTGGTAAAATCTGTTCCACTGGCATATGAAGCAACCGTTTGCCATCCAGATCCATCATTCACACGCACCCAAAAGTCCTCACCGTTTTCCATGCTATTTGGGTAGAAGTAGAATTTGAACTCCAACTGATTGTATCCGGTAACATCTACGTTGTTTAGCGTCATAGAAGAGGCCACACCAGAATTGTCTCTAATGCGAATTGAATAGCTTCCTTCCCATGATCTGCCACCGGAATACCTAAAGCAATCAGAACCTCCGTCGATCCAGCCATCCCAACCGGATTCGAAGTAGCTCGCAACCAATAGATCACTTCCGCCACCTCCGCAAGGTGCACAATCTGGACCTCCACAATCCACTCCGGATTCATTTCCATTTTGGATGCCATCGCTACACGTTGGACAGGCATCACAATCCGGACCTCCACAATCAACACCTGTTTCACTTCCATTCTGGACGCTATCGCTGCAGGTTGGACAGGCATCACAGTCTGGACCTCCACAATCTACCCCAGTCTCGTTTCCATTCTGTATGCCATCATTACAAGTTGGTCCTGAACCACCACCGAGACAAAAATTCGTTGTCTCACTAGAACCAAATGCTCCTCCGCTGGCTAACGTATTACCTCCGCTGGTGACTGAATAGGAACCATTTCCATATGCACAACAAATTCCATCTCCGTATGAATCGTTGATCGTAAAATCATAACATCCATCTACCAGGCAAGCTTCAATGGTTACGGTCGAACCATCCGGTTCACTGCCATATGTACCACCAGAAGCCACTATAGAGCCAGTGGTATTGGTTATTTGCCAGCTTGTTTCTTCAGGGTAGTTGTCAAGATTGATCGTAACTTGGACAAGATTATCATCACATGTTGCAGGCGGATTTCCATTCCCGCATCCATTACTGCTTAATAGACTTGCTCGGAATCCTCCCACTCCAAATAAAGCTTGCATTCTATTTTTCTGACCCGAGGTGTATAGATTCATACATGCGTCATCTGAGTAGTCCATATAATTTTGCACCATATCCGTACTACCACATGAAACGTGCCCCGTAGCACAGCCGTAGTTGGGCGCATCTGAAGTTGGTGTATCCGAAACAAAATCATCAACACCACAGCCTCCATCACCCCAGATGTGTCTAAGATTGAGCCAATGTCCTACCTCATGTGTTGCGGTTCTACCTAAATTAAATGGAGCTGTAGCCGTGCCAATCGTTCCTGTGTATCTATAATCACATACAATTCCATCTGTAGATGAGGCACCACCTGGAAATTGAGCATATCCAAGAATTCCTCCTCCGATATTACAGACCCAAAAATTCATGTAATCCCCTGCTGGCCATGCATTTTTACCTCCGGAAGAATTAAATTTCACGGCATCATTTGTTCCAAATCCGTTGACACTTGTACTTGTTCTGGTAATTCCTGTCGTTGTATTACCGTTGGGATCCACCGTCGCCAGACAGAATTCAATTTCAGTATCGGCAGCTTGAAACCAAGTATTATCCGCATCGGAATTCAATCGTCGAAAATCATCATTTAACACATCCAACTGCGATTGAAGTTGAGCGTCGGAGATGTTTTCTGTTGAGGTACGATACACTACATGAAAAACAACAGGAATCGTAACTACTGCTCTTGTAGAGCTTTCTGCGTGCTTTTTGATCCACTTGACGGTATGCTTTTCAATGTCTTGAAGAACTTTGGCCCGATCCGGGTTCTGTTCGATTTCGTGGTGTAAATGGTCCATCGATCCACATTGTCGTTGTCCGAATGCATACATACATATAAGGCATGCTGCAAACGCAAGTAAGAGCTTTTTCATAAAAATAGGTTGGTTAAAAAATTAAAAAAATCAGCGGGGCGCTTTTGAACTTCCTGACTCAATGTAAATTAAATATCACAAAAAGCCCGTAATTCAAACAAATTTTTTACTCAAAGTAAATTTTACATATATTAATTTTATGATTTCTAAAAAATCTAAACTTTAGCAAAACGCTTTATTTCAATCTAAATACAGTTCGAAAATTAAAGGGCCTTGAATAGCCATAGTGAGGTTTAAGAGCAATAATTAAAGGTGTAGAGCACAAATAGAATAGAAGGGTTCTGCAATAATTACAGATATTACGATTGCGCTATACCTAGACTAATCAAAAAGTACGCCAAAAATGTCTTTGACGATCGGATGGTCTCAAATCCTAAATTTATTTAACTATGAGTTTAACAAGTTGGACCCGGTTGAAATCTAATTTTCACGAAGTAAAAAGGGCTGCTCTTACGAACAACCCTTTCATATTTTATATGTTAGTATCTTACATTAGCGCATTGGCAAGATCATCAATTAAATCATCTACATCCTCAATTCCCACACTAAGTCGTATCAATGAATCTGTAAGGCCCACTTTGAGTCTTTCTTCTCTTGGGATGCTTGCGTGTGTCATAGTGGAAGGATGACCGATGAGAGATTCTACTCCACCGAGAGATTCTGCTAAAGAGAAGTATTTTGTTTTGGTCAAAATCTCATTTGCTGCTTCCAAGGTGTCATTCTTTAAATCGAAAGATACCATTCCGCCAAAATCTTTCATTTGACGTTTAGCAATCTCGTGATTTGGGTGCGATTCGAATCCCGGATAATACACATTGGCTATCTTATCATTTGTAAGAAGGAATGAAGCAATTTTTCTTGCATTTTCACAAGCGCGTTGTACCCTTAGGTGCAATGTCTTAATCCCTCTCAAAACCAGAAAACAATCCTGAGGTCCAGGAACGGCTCCCACAGCATTTTGAAAATAATGAAATTTATCTGCAAGCTCTTGAGAATTCACCACTACGGCGCCATGTACCACATCAGAATGCCCACCAAGATATTTTGTTGCCGAATGAACAACGATATCGGCACCCAAATCAATAGGACTTTGAAGATATGGTGAGGCAAACGTATTGTCTACTACCACATTCAAATCATACGCTTTCACCGCATCACAAACCGCCTTGATATCAATAATATTCAACATTGGATTTGTTGGCGTTTCGATCCAGATTAATCGGGTCTTATCCGTTAAATGATCAACAATTGATTCAGCGCTTTCAAGTCCAACAAACTTAAATTTGATACCGTATTTCCCAAAAACACTGGTCATAATTCGATACGAGCCTCCATAAAGATCGTTCGTTGCTACTACCTCATCTCCTGGTGACAACATTTTCAGAATGGCATCCGTAGCCCCTAACCCGCTACTAAAGCAAATGGCATCTACTCCATTTTCCAAAGCTGCCAAATTCTTTTCCAACACACTCCTTGTGGGATTCTGCGTCCTTGCGTATTCAAATCCTTTATGATTTCCCGGAGAATCCTGCACATACGTAGAAGTCTGATAGATCGGAGTCATGATTGCTCCCGTAGAAGGGTCTGGTTCTACCCCGGCATGTATTACTTTTGTACCAAATTTCATTTCAATTTATTTTGTGGGCCAAAGATATATTTTTTAATGTGTATTGATTCTTAATGATTCTAATTGAGTTTTTGTTTAGATGATCGCGGAATCGCGGAATCGCGGAATCGCGGAATCGCGGAATCGCGGAATCGCGGAATCGCGGAATCGCGGAATCGCGGAATCGCGGAATCGCGGAATCGCGGAATCGCTTAAGTTGTTTGTTGCCCATACTCCATACAAGTATTCAACACATTTTAAAAAATAAATAACACAACTCTAATCTGCCCCACTCAACAACTGAGCAACTGACCTACTGAACAATTAATCAACTCTATAACTGAATAATTCTGCCACTATCATACTCTGCCACTAAACAATTCAACAATTACCCGTCAACTACATCCACTCAATCTTATCTTCAATAGGCGTTCGTTTCCCTTTAATATCCAAATCATCAACATACCCCATATAAAAAAGACCCAAGCATTTCTCATGCTCTTCCAATCCCAAAAAAGATCGCGCTTCAATAATTGATTTTGGGCTGCTCCAATAAGAACCAATGCCTAGTGCAGTACAGGAAAGCCACATATTCTGAACAGCACATGAAACGGCAGCTACCTCCTCCCATTCCGGAATGGAAACATTGGGATCTAGATACATACAGATAGCGATGACACAAGCAGAGCTCAAAGGCTTCTTCAATGTCTTCTGATATTTCATTTCAGAATACTTTTCTTCGGGTGTATTCTCTTTATAATAGGTACTTAGATAATCGCTTAAATCCTTCAATCGGTCTCCCTTGAAAATTTTAAATCTCCAGGGTTCTGTTCTTTTATGGGTTGGAGCCCAATTCGCGTTTTCCAGGATTTTCAGGATTGTCTCATCTGATATGGGCTTATCGAGGTACATCGGTGGGCCGATCATTCTTCTTTGCCGAATTACTTCGGATAGAGCTTCAAAATTCATAAGGTATATTTTATTATATGCAGTTATGTAACACCTAAACAAAAAGAGAGTTTCAAAAGAAGTAGCATTCCAAACCAACTTTAACCCTTACATCAAACCATTAATATTTAGGTTAAGTAAAATATATTTTTAGACTAACCTAAAAATAATTATCTTTGAGGCATCAAATCTTCTTTTTTATGACTTTATCGACGGCGGAAGAAAATTATTTAAAAGCGATTTTTAAAATATCAGAACGATCTGAGAAAAGTGCCAGCACCAATGCAATTGCCAAACAATTGAATACGAGTGCTGCTTCGGTGACAGATATGCTAAAACGATTGGCAGAGAAAAAATTTATTAACTACGAAAAATACAAAGGGGTTACTCTGACGGCAGAAGGCAGTAAAAAAGCTACCCAACTCATCAGGAAGCACCGATTGTGGGAAGTTTTCCTCGTTAAAAAACTAAGATTCACCTGGGACCAGGTACACGACATAGCCGAACAGCTTGAACATATTCAATCCAATGAACTGATCATGCGATTGGACGCATATTTGGATTACCCAAAATTTGACCCACACGGTGATCCAATCCCCAATTCTGATGGAAAATTCACCATCCGAAATCAAACTCCTTTATCCGAAATGCATAAAGGACAGACGGGAAGTTTAGTGGGCGTTAAAGAGCATCATTCTGACTTTTTACAATACTTGAGTTCTTTAAATATCAAACTGGGAACCATCATTTCGATCAAAGAAACCATGCCCTTCGATCGTTCAATGCTTGTAGAATTGGATCATAAGCGAGAAAATGTAATTACCCATCAGGTCGCTCAAAACTTGCTGATCAAAAAGATGTAATCATGAAAAAACTATTCTTCTTTTCAATTTTTCTTCTTATTGCATCAGCACTATTCGCTCAAGAGAGTCTTCGGGTAGTTTCTTCGGCATCCATATTTCAGAATATGGTAGCTAATATTGGCGGAGATAAAGTTGAAAGCATTTCTATCGTTCCCATAGGAGGCGACCCACACATGTACGAGCCTAAACCCTCTGATGCTCAACTGGTCAACTCTGCCGACCTTATCATAATAAACGGACTAACATTTGAAGGCTGGATCGCGAAGCTGATTGAACACTCCAGCACTACTGCTAAAACATACGTAATAACACAGGGAGTTAATGCCATCAAAAGCGATACGTATGAAAACGCAGCTGACCCGCATGCGTGGATGGACGCAAGCAATGGCCTCATTTATATTAAGAACATACGGGATGCCTTGATCGAAAATGACCCCAGAAATCAGGCGTATTACGAAAACAATTACAAAACGTATAAAAAAGAAATCGAACAACTCGACCAATATATTTCTGATGCAATCAAGACGATACCCGAAAAACGACGCATATTAGTAACTTCTCATGACGCCTTTGCCTACTATGGCAAACGTTATGGATTGGAATTGAATGCTTTAAAGGGCATCAGTACAGAAGCGGCAATCCAAATGTCGGATATGGTCCGTGTAAAGAATCGTATCAACGAATCCGGGGTACCTGCCATCTTTGTCGAAAGCACCATCGACCCAAAAGTAATTCAACAAATCGCAAAGGACAACAATATTGAAGTAGGAGGAGAGCTTTTTGCAGATTCATTGGGTGATGAAGATAGCGAAGGGGCAACCTATACCGCGATGTTGAAACACAATACCGACATAATTGTAAATGCTTTGAAGAAAGAGGTCTTTGCATATGGAAAAGGCAGCCATAGTAATACAATAGCGGACATAGCTGTCTATTTATTATTGGGCATAGTGATGCTTGGAGGTCTGGGAATTTTGATTTCAAAATTTAATGCCCCGAGAGTAGATCCAGTTAAAAAAGAAGCTTTTAAAATAGGTGATGAAATCATTGATGTACGAGGAGTTTCAGTAAGCTATGAAAAGAAGAGAGTACTGACTAATATTTTTTTGAAAATTGAAAAAGGAGGGCTATATGGGGTCGTCGGTCCAAATGGGGCGGGAAAATCAACGCTATTCAAGTCCATCTTGGGACTTATTGACATCAACTCTGGAGAGATAAGGGTAATGAATAGCCCAATTGATGAAGTGAGAAGAAAGGTATCTTATGTTCCTCAAAAAGATGAGGTTGATTGGTCTTTTCCTGCTACCGTCATGGATGTTGTGCTTCAGGGTAGATACCCCTATAAAGAACTTGTTGAAAATTTGAACGATGAAGACTACAAAATTGCTCAAAAAGCACTTGAGGAACTTGGAATAGCTAGTTTGGCCAATCGTCAAATTGGACAGTTATCTGGTGGTCAGCAACAGCGGGTCTTTATTGCAAGAGCACTTTGTCAAGATACAGATATCATCTTTTTGGACGAGCCATTTGTAGGTGTAGATATTTTGACCGAGGAGAAAATCATCCAAATCCTAAAGCGCCTCGCCTCAGAAGGAAAAACGCTGTTGGTGGTTCACCATGATCTCTCCACAGTAGAAGATTACTTTGATAAAGTCATTTTATTAAATCAGCGATTGATTGCTTATGGCGAAACGAAAGACACGTTTAATCAGGAAAATATGGCAAAGTGCTACGGTCCTCAGCTGACCATTTTGGCTAAAACAGGAATGTTTGAAGGGTAATTCATAAAAGTGAACTAGACAACCGTTTTGAAAAAGTTCCTGGTAAAGAGTAAGTCATAAAATTTATTCATCACAAAAACATGAGGAAGTGTTATAGATGAAATTATAATCAACAGGCAATAGCCATATGAGAAAGCAAGTACCTTGAAATAGATCAATGCAAAGAGCAGAATAATTCCAAAAATTGCAAATAGACTAAATGGAGCTACGATTCTTACAAAACCACTCAAAGAATTTACATTCATTTCGGCATGTAAATAGTCATATTCTTCGCGCAAGACTTTGAAAGAGTGAAGAACTACAAAATACAGTGTAAAGCCTATCAATAAAGGCATGAGGTAAAAACATGTGAGAATAAGAAGCAGCACTAAATGTTCCATGAAAAACGCTTCCCATTTCATTTTTTTACGAAGGCCTAATATCAACAGAAGCATAATGGTTATTATCGTCGAACCAACAAAAAGTCCAAACATTAAATCTTCTTGATGCACGGATCGAAAAAAGGAAAACTCCGAAGATTGAATCATCAATAGTTCAATCTCGGCAGCCTTGAAATACATAAAACCTGTCAAAATAGATATACCCCATGCGGCAAATAAAAGCTGCTGGAAGAATCGTTGTTGATCGAAATAGTGCGTAAACTGAGATTGCCCGAAATGATAAGCCGATAAAATCAAAAAAAGCATGTAGGCCGAAATTGGAAAAATCAACCAAAGCACAATATAAAGAACAATGGAAACAAGATACAATGCTATGAATTCCGAATTATTTATGGGGTTATCCTTTACAAATAGAACATTATCAATCGCACCATGAGGAAGCCCAAGAAATAGAATAAACGGAAGACAAATAAAAAGCTGATTGGATAACGAAATTTCTCCTATCCCCGACACCACAGGATAAACTAGGAGAATACTGGCTATAAAAATGAAGATCGCTTTTGTCATCCGCAAAGAATATAAAACGGCCCCGAGGTTTCAATCCCCCGGGCCATTTGTATTGTTACGATCAGGCTGTTTTAAGGCTTTCCGTTGATGTTATTGCAATGTTATAAACAACTAATCCAAATCCGATTTTATTAATGGCATCTGCAATGTTGTAGAATAAATCCACATTTTCAGATCCCCATCCAAAGGCTATATTTAACCATCCACCTGGCATACACATGTATCCAATCGGATAGATTGCCCATCCGACCAATACAAACCATGCCAAGGTTCGAACTCCGGTTTTTACCACATCGCTGCTACTTGCTTCTGCCAACTTTGCAACTTCACCAAACCACGCCGTGTAGAGAATATAAATGTAACCAATAGTACTTATCACACCCCACATTACGGAGTGGGAAGTAGAACCACCTTCAGGATTAAATGCCTCACCGATATAGCCGGCAACCAGCATCAAGACTGAAGCAAAGATCAGTTTCCAGAGCAGACCTATTTTCGCTCCTGCAGCTTTGGTTAATAAATAAAACTCGACACACATCAATGGCACGGTCAGCGTCCAATCAATGTATCTCAATGCAGTTGGATTTTCACCTGTTGCCAAGTAGTAATCTCGCATGTAGTAATAGTGTACAGCAGCTATGAAGGTTATGAGTCCTGACACCAATAAAGAAAGCTTCCACTTTCCTTCAACTCTACTTCTTTCAAAAAAGAAAAAGATTGATGCAGCAAGCATGGCCATGTAGCCGGTAAAAAACGTAAAGGCAAT